>JAFWCP010000004.1 GCA_017536845.1 Solobacterium sp.
ATCAACAGACTGGCAGAAGGCAATCCATATACGGTACAGGAAGTGTTTGGCATAGGCGATGATCTGGTAATTCCCAATGGCATTCCAATGAAAGAGATTGAAGCACAGAAGGAAAAATCGAAAAGCATCATTGCAAAGAGCATAGATAAGCTGATTGCACGCAGAGAACAATTGAAAAGGAAAAGAGAGGAGAAAAAGGAAAAAAGAAAAGCCACAGTCCTTGAAAAGCGTAATAATCGGAAAGACAAAATACTCGCTGCCGCCTCAGCTCCGGAAATTGGTGAATAATATATCTCTCTTCAATATGAAAACCCGTTACAGTTTAGTCTAAACTGTAAACGGGCTTTCGTATTGCTTGAAAAACTGTGAGTAGTAACCAAAAAAACTCAGCAGCTGCTGAGTTTTTTTACCGCGATTATTTGAGAAGCTTGTTGACAAGCGCCTGAACAGTATTGTAGTCATAGCCGGCAGCAGTGAGCTTCTGCTTACGCTCATCACCGTTGCCCCACTTGCCATTGATGACTTCCTTGGCAATCTCTTCGATGGACTTCTTGGCAGCAGCACCGGCACCGAGGATCTTGTTGACCTCAGCCTGGACTGCGTTGTAATCAAATCCGGCAGCTGTCAGCTTCTGCTTACGCTCATCACCATTGCCCCACTTGCCATTAATGACTTCCTTGGCAAGTTCAGCAACGGACTTGGCAGCGGCAGAGCCGGCACCGAGGATCTTGTTGACCTCAGCCTGAACGGCGTTGTAATCAAATCCGGCAGCAGTCAGCTTCTGCTTGCGTTCATCACCGTTGCCCCAATTGCCATTAATGACTTCCTTGGCGAGTTCGGCAACAGACTTTGCGGCTGTTTCTGTCTTGGCGGCAGCAGCCTTTTTCAGTGCATCAACCTGTAACGGCATAATTAAGCCCTCCTTTTTATGCATTCATTATAGCATATGCGGTTTTTCGATGGGCTGTGAAACCATGTGCACATAAACGGAATGAAACTTTTTTTCTTTTTTTCGGTCATCTGGAATCTTTCTGACTATATAGATAGTGGAGGCATGCAGCTTACGACCTTGCAGGGGGGATACGTACGTCTTGCGGGCCGGGCATCTGCCTGCAGCTTTCCAGGAAACGTGAATGATCCGGAAAGGTTTTTGCGTCATCTGAAATCTTTCTGACTATATAGAGAATGGAGGATTCCGGATTCTGCGGGAATCCCACGCACCGGAAGAGGAGGAAAGAAATGAGCGAAGAGACTTTAAAGACAAAGGACATGGCATCGGAAACCGAGGAAAAGGGTTCGGAAGAAAACAAGGTAGCGGCGAAGAAAAAGTCTCCCGTCATCGAAAGACTGGCTGTCGAGAGCCAAGGGAAAAACACGGAGCGGGAACTGCTGAAGATGTCAGGGTGGGCAAGGAAGTATGGCCTCGCGCACCATCCGGCTTTCATTTCAGCGCTTCTGCTTCTGGCGGAGGCCACAGGCATCAGTTTCAGCCTGAAAACGGAAGTGACGATGGAACATGGCATGTATCGTGCGGATGCGTATATCCGTCTGCCGGAAAAGACGCGGACCGACAATTCGATCTTCGGGATCCTGAGCCGGTATTCACCGTATTCCGTGATCGAGTTCAAATCCTTCTGGGATGATCTGTCCAGGCCTGTTCTGGCCAAAGGGGTGTATTACAAGGAAATGCTTTCTCACTCATTGAGCAGGGAGGACCCGGACGCCGTCAGGATGGCAACGGTATACGCCGTGCCGGACATATCAAAAAGCCTGCTGGACTATTTCACAGTTCATGGGAAAATTGAACTTGAAAAGCTGACAGATGGTGTTTATTCTGTCAGTAACTACAGTGCGGATCCCGTTTATATCGTGACTTACGGGAAACTGAAGGGGAAGGAAAATGCCCTGCTGAGGATCTTTACCAGGGACGCAGGCTATGATGATTACAGGATTGTGGCAGAGTACATTGAGAAGATGGCAGAGGAAGGAAATGAAATCGGCAGGACGGAAGGGCTCCTGCTGAGTTATCTGGACAGAAGATTTCCGGAATACCGGCAGGCCAGGGCAAAAGAGAAAGGAAGTGACTTTATGACAGTCAGAGAGGATTGCTTAAGCAGGTATTTTGAAGTTGTGGATGAAAAGCTGGAAATGGAAAAAACGCTGGAAGAGCAGAAAAAAGCGTTGGAAGATCAGAAACGGCAATGGGCCGCAGAAAAAGAAAATCTGGAAGACACAGTGAAACTGCTTCGGGAAAAGATTGATGAACTGGAAAAGAACTCGGGCAGCGGCCTTTCTGCCGGTCAGAGTTCTGTTCTGCCAGCCCTGGCTGAAATCGGCAGGCAGGTGAAAAAGGCGGCCGGCAGATTCGGCATGCTGATATTCGGGATCGGGATGCTGAGATAAGCAACTGCTTTCCGGGATACCGGAAGGCAAGAGCCAAAGAGAAAGGAAGTGACTTTATGACAGTCAGAGAGGATTGCTTAAGCAGGTATTTTGCAGTTGTGGATGAAAAGCTGGAAATGGAAAAAAAATTGTCCGACAAGGACAAAGCACTGGAAGATAAGGACAAAGCACTGGAAGATAAGGACAAAGCACTGGCTGATAAGGACAAAGCGTTGGAAGATGAGAAAAATACAGTGCGGATGCTTCGGGAAAAGATTGATGAACTGGAAAAGAACTCGGGCAGCGGCCCGTCTGCCGGTCAGAGTTCTGTTCTGCCAGCCCTTGCTGAAATCGGCAGGCAGGTGAAAAGAACAGCTGACCGCTTCAGCAGTTTCTGCAGGGAGACGATCAGGCTGATTCAAAATCTGAATCAGGAATTCAATGTATGAATGCGCTTTCACTTTCATCCTTTCTATAATGGCATCACAAGGAAAGGAGCGAAAGTATGATCGCAAAGAAAGCATTTTCCATTCTGGCATCTCTTGGCATGGCGCTTACCGTAACGGTACCTGCCTATGCAGAAGAAACAGAGATTCAGGCGAAGGGCTATACGGATGTCGGCTATACCGTTCTCGATGAATGGCTAGGCCCGACAGGCACGTATCCGGCCCGTCACATCAGCGGCTTTGACCTGACATTTGCCGGTGAGCCGGAAGGCGTTGAACCCGGTGACTTCACTGTCATTGACGAAGAGTATGAAGCTGCCGGTACGTTTGACAACGGCGTCCTGACCGTATCAGCGGCTGCTGCTGAAGGAAACACGGTAAAACTCACCATACCGGCCGATAAGGCATCAACAGCGATGGCATATACCGGCGGCCTGGATTTCCGGAGAAGAAAGGTTTCCTACCGCATTGTCATCAACAATGATATCAAGGCAAAGGACGGCAAGGTCCTTGCCGCGGCCGGTGATTTCGTCAAGGTCACACAGGATGAAATCGAACAGATCGGTACAGGAAGATTTGAAGAACTGGTCCTGACCAGCGACAATGCCGGCAATAACATCTACCTGATGGTTTCCCTGCCGGAAAACTATGATGAAAACGGCAGTTATCCGCATGTCTTCCATGTGACAGGCGGCGGCCAGCAGTACAAGAAGAATCAGAATCTGGACCCGGAAATCTATGGCGAAGACAATTTCGGTGTAGGCGTTGACTGCGATTATGCGCCGTACACCTTCGCTACCCAGGATGAAGATACCATCGTGGTGACCTTCCAGTCCATCGGCCAGCGTGACCTGCAGCCGGAAGGCTACAGCTACAGCAAGGACGTCAACCAGGCAGTGGAATACTTCCTGGACAACTATGCCGTTGACAGCAGCAGGGTGTATGCGGTAGGCAACTCCATGGGCGGCAACATCATGTCTGAAGCTGTTGCCATGAGGCCTGACCTCTATGCGGCATACGTTCCCTGCAATACAAGCATTGTCATGGGCACCCAGAGAATCGATCCGGAAGATACGGAAAACGAGATTTACCAGAAGTGCCTGTCCTATGTCAGAAGCTATATCTCGGAAGAAGTTGCCATCAGCTTCAATGCCGGCCGCAATGACCCGACCGGTTCCTGGGCGAGCGATCAGCTGCCGTATCAGATGCTGGTGGATGAATACAAGGCTGCCGGTTATACCGATGAACAGATCAGTGAACTCGTGCAGATGCATACCTATGAGGATGAGGATTTCCACGCCGTAGGTTCCCATTACTACCATGGTGCAACCGGCCTGATGTGCCTGAACAAGGATGTTCTGGCCTGGGTCTACAGGCAGCAGAAGCCGGAAACCCGGGTGTCTGAAACTGCCAATGACTTCGCGAAGGTCTACGGTTACAGCGCTGCCGCGGCAATGACTTACAGAAGTGAAAACGGCCTTGCGACGCCGACCTTCCTGGTTTACCCAGACGGCCAGGTATCCCGACTGCAGGCGGAAAAGCTCCTCGAAGATATGGGAATCTTCGATATCGTTGATGAAGAAAACGGTGCCGTATATGTGATCAATCCGGCCGAAGCGGAATACAGCAGCGCTGATGCGGAAGCATTTGTCTCCCTGCTCGATGTCCTGACCCCGATGGCCATGAACACCAAGCTGATCGGCATCGGCAGCGGTTCCACCTTTATAAGCAATGAACTCAATGAAAAGCTCTGGTCCGTTGCCGGCCTCATGCTGTATGGCGGCGAAGAAGGCAAACCGGTGAAATACGCGGTTCCCGCCTATATCAGCGGCACATCCGGCAAGGCATATACCGATGCCGCGGATGCGGAAAACGAGTTTGAAAAGGTGATTGTTTCCGAAAACGAAGAAACACTCGGTGAAGCATTTGCCAATGCCTGGAAGGAAATCTTTGTCAAGAACGGCCGGGTAGGCAATATCACCGGCACGTTCTACACAAAGCCGACTTCCATCGAACGTCCGTTTGAATACTTCTCTTATCTTGACTGCGCGAGCATGGGCATTCAGAGAACTGTCGTCGATACGTATGATTTTGATGGCGACGGCATCATGAACCTGTGGTATGAGTACCTGCCCGAGGCAACTGTGGAAGCCCCTGCTTCCAGCGTCCCGATGGTCCTTCTGCTCCATGGCAATACCAATGACCCGAGAACCCAGGCCAATACTTCCGGCTGGCCGAAGGTGGCAGCTGAAAACGGCATCATCCTGGTGGAACCGGAATGGCAGGGCGGCATGGTCAGCGGTACGCAGATCGACGCGATGACCGAAGATGACAGCACCTCCGAAAACAATGACATCATCAAGATGCTTGATGTCGTGCTGGCAAAGTATCCGCAGATTGATGCTTCCCGTATCTATGTCGAAGGTCTTTCCCGCGGTTCGGTCAACTCCATCAACATCGCTTTGACAAATCCCGACATCTTTGCGGCTGTCGGTGCCCATTCTGCCGGCACCATGGAAAACTTCTATGACGGACTGATGGAATATGCACAGGCCAGTGACTATGAAGTACCCATCTTCTTTATCGCCGGTGACAAGGACCAGTTCTATCCGCTGCCTGCCAAGGGCGAGAAGGGCAGTGTCTTCATGGCTCTGCAGCTTTACCAGGTCATTAACGGCCTTGAACCTTCAAAGTTTGAAGATCTTGCCCTGACTGAGGAAGACATCGACTTCGGCCTGAAGTTTGATGAATATCACAAGACTGAGAATGCCGGAACGCTGGATGTCCGTACAGGCGAACTGAAGAAAGATGGCAGAACCCTGATTTCGATGAACGCGGTTGATAACTGGGGCCATTGGAACTATGAACCTGCCGCTGCTCTGATGTGGGATTTCTTCAAGGATTTCACAAAGGATGCGGAAGACAGACATCCGGATATCCTGATCTATGACCGGACAGGAACAATGGATGAATACTCCGTCAACACAGCTATTGATGTCCCGACCTTCATCATCTATCCGGATGAAGCGGTCGCAAGAGATGACAGAGATGCATATCTGGAAGAAACAGGCATCAAGGCGAAGGTTGATGAACTTGGCGCAAAGGCGGTCATCATCAACCCGATTGACGGTGAATACGGCCAGGCTGACGCAGATGCCTTCCTGAGCAATGTTGATACAATCGGCTATACGCTGAATCTCAAGGTCATCGGCTTCGGCAAGGGTGCGACATTTGTCAACAAGTATGTCTCCAAGCTCGACTGGGCGGTTGCCGGCATCATGGCGGTGGGCGGTGAAGCCGCTGACAGCGTGAAGTATTCTGTTCCGGCTTATGTTTCCGGATCTGATGCGGCTGCCTATATTGAAGCCGACAAGGCAGAAAAGACAGCGGAAGAAGGAACAATGACAACCTATGTCAATCCTGACAACCATTTTGAAATCGTTGTTGCCAACAGTGCGGAAGAAACACCGGCAGAAGCATTTGCCAACGCCTGGGATACCGTGCTTGTCAGAAACGGCAAGGTCGGCAACATCACCGGAACATGGTATACACAGCCTCTGTCCAGGGAAAGGCAGTTTGAATACTTCACCTTCCTGAATCTGGAAGCCCTCGGCCTTAACAGAAACGTTGTATCTGATGTTGATATGGACGGTGATGGTCTGAACAACCTCTGGTATGAATACTATACCGACGCATTCAATGACGCAGAAGCAGGCACTGTTCCTGTGGTGGTCATGCTGCACGGAAATGGCAATGACCCGAGAACGCAGGCCACAACCTCCGGCTGGGCACCCCTTGCCGCAGAAGAAGGCATCCTGCTTATCGAAGCGGAGCATCAGGGCGGCATCGTCGGCGGCACAGAATATGATGCAATGAGCTTCGATGATTCCATGACGAAGGAAAACGGCATCATTGATATGATTGGTCTGCTGAAGGAAAAGTATCCGCAGATTGATGAGAACCGGATTTACGTGGAAGGCCTTTCCAAAGGCTCAGTCAACTCCATCGTTCTGGGCATCATGCATCCGGAAGTCTTCGCGGCAGCAGGCGGCCATTCCGCCGGCATCATGGGCCGTTACTACGATGCCCTGCTCGAGGAAGTGGAAGCAGTCAAGGATGATATTGATACACCGCTCTATCTCACCGGCGGCACAAAGGATACCTTCCCGATGATTGAAAAGGGTGAAAACGGCGGTGCTCTGCTGGCAATTCAGCTCTATGAAATGCTCAATGAACTGCCTGTTACCACATTTGATGAACTCAGCTATGACAACTCGAAGTATCTGGGCATGGTCTTTGATGAGTTCGGCGTGGAAGACACAGAAGGCTATGCACCTGTCTACAGCGGCAAGATCATGAAGGACGGCAAGGTCCAGCTCAACATCAACGCGATTGAGGACTGGGGCCACTGGAACCTGGAAGCTTCAGCTGAACTGATGTGGGACTTCTTCAAACAGCATACCCTCAACGAAAATGTCAATGGATTCTTCGATGAGGAAGGCAATAAGGTTGTCCTGAAGCAGCTTGACGAAAAACTGTACTGGTTTGAAAACGGTGAACAGCAGGGCGTTTACGGCGATCCGCTGAACATCTGGGATACCCAGTATGACAGGATCGAAAGAGGCCGTGAAATCTATGATCCCGAAACAGATGCCTGGTACTGGCTGGATGCCAATGATAACGGCGCGGTTGCAAGGGACAAGGAAGTCTGGATGCCTTACATCTTCCAGGGTGAAAACCCGGCTACCGAAGGTAAGTGGGTGCGCTATGACAAGTATGGCCAGATGGTCAAGGGCTGGTATGCAAACGACAACGGCGTTTACTACTATGACCTG
>JAFWCP010000450.1 GCA_017536845.1 Solobacterium sp.
ACCAGATAGCCGGTATCAATGATCTTCCTTTCGCCCGGCTGCAGGTAATACTCATGGGCCGAACCGTCAATTTCCAGGAACAGCGTGCCGCTGCCTTCCGCTTTCTGCATGACAAAGCCCTCACCGCCGAAGAAGCCGCTGCCAAGCTTTTTCTGCAGGTAAACAGACAGCTCCACACCCGGCGTGCAGGCCAGGAATGCCCCCTTCTGCATGATGACCGGCTTGTCGGGCCAGACTTCAATGGCCATGATATTCCCCGGCAGGGATGTCGTAAAGACGATTTCCCCTGCCCTTTGGGCATGGTATTCATTCAGGAAGATTGATTCTCCCGAAAACAGCCTTCCGAATGCCTTGCCGAAGCCGCCGCTCTTTGTTTCCATGACGATGCCGTCATCCATCCAGGCCATGGCGCCGCTTTCGCACTTGACCGCCTCGCCTCTTTCCATTGCAATCCTTACAATCGGCAGATTGCCGCCTTCAATTGTATATTCCATAAAACATATCCTTTCATTGGATTTATTATAAACTGTTTGGATGCAAACATGTATAATTCCTATGATGAAATTGCCCGATACCTATCAAAGCGCCATGAAGGCGCTGCTCAAAGAAGAATATGACGATTACCTTGCCGCATTGGAACAGCCGGCCTGCCGTTCCCTGCGCGTCAACCCGCTGAAGATTTCCCCGCAGGAATTTGAAAAAGTCTCCCCGTTTCCGCTGAGCCCGGTGCCCTGGTGCAGGGAAGGCTTTTATGTCGAAGAGGAAACCCGCATCGGCCTGCACCCGTATTACAATGCCGGCCTGTATTATATCCAGGAAGCCTCGGCCATGAGCCCGGCCGCTTTTCTGCCGGTGGAAGAAGGCGATATTGTCCTGGATGCCTGCTGCGCCCCCGGCGGCAAATCCACCGCCCTGGCCGCGAAGCTCAACGGGACCGGCATGCTTATTGCCAATGACATCTCCGCTTCCCGCCAGAATGCCACCCTCAAGAATATCGAACGTTTCGGCATCCGCAATGCCTACGTCATCAGTGAAGACATGCGTTCCCTGGAAACACGCTTCCCGGCCTTTTTCGACAAGATCCTGCTCGATGCCCCCTGCTCGGGCGAAGGCATGTTCCGCAAGGAACCTGATCTGATCAAGGCGTGGCTGGAAAAGGACAGTGCATTCTATGTGCCGATCCAGAAAGACCTGCTGCTTTCCGCCTGGAAGATGCTGAAGGAAGGCGGTTCGATGGTCTATTCCACCTGCACCTTTGACCCCCGGGAAGACGAAGAAGTCATCGCAGCACTGCTGGAAAAAGAAAACGACGCGGAAATCATCCCTCTCCATGGGGAGGGATTTGCGCCAGGCATCGGCCTTTCCGGCTGTGCCCGCCTGTACCCCCACCGCCTGAAAGGTGAAGGCCATTTCGTCTGCCTGCTCCATAAACAGGGACAAGCCGAAAAGACGGTGCCGGCAAAGACCAAAGGCGACCCATTGCCCAAAGATGCCGCTGCTTTTCTGAAGCATGCATCCCAGCCCATGGCCGACCGGCATGTCATCATCCAGAAGGACCGGATCCTGCTTGTCCCGGATTATGACTTCCATACAGAGAAACTGCGCATCCTGCGCTCCGGCCTGCTGCTGGGGACGATGAAAAACAATCGCTTTGAACCCGCCCAGCATCTTGCCTTTGCCTTATCAGAAGACAGTTTCGACCAGGTGGTCAGCCTTGCCGCCGATGACCCGCGGACTGAGAAATACCTCAAGGCGGAAACCATCTCCTTTGATACCCCGTACAGAGGCTGGGTGCTGGTGACGGTCGACAGCTATCCGCTGGGTTTTGGAAAGGCCGAAAAAGGAACCATCAAAAACAAGCTTGAAAAAGGCTTCCGCCGTCTGTAGCGGAAACCTTTTTTCAATTACAGAAAGGAAACGGAAACAGCCGGTGCTTCCAGAAGCTGCTGCGTAAACCGCTCCGTAAAGCCATTCTGAACCCCCTGCTCTGCTTTGGCCAGGTATTCCTGCAGCTGTGCTTCCTCCTGAAGTTCCAGATTCATTCTGACAGAAACCTGCTCATC
>JAFWCP010000451.1 GCA_017536845.1 Solobacterium sp.
GAAAAGTAAACTACATTTTAAAAAACGGAGTGCTGTATCATATGAATGCTACCCGGAATAGATGTATTAACAATATTCTTGGCTGCTTAATAAGTGCCTTTCACTTGAAGGCAAAGATATATTTATTATTTCATAGAGAAACGACCATTGACGAGATGTGCCAAGACAAGTCTTTACGTGATCAGTTCTATGCATCATATCGAACATTGGCAAGTATTTTATTGCGTTATATGAAACCAGAACATCAGTGATTATCACAAGAAATCACAAGTTAGTCAGTGACTAAATGTATTGGCATAAATAAATACTAAAACAGTTTTGGCGTAGGGCTGGTAATACAGTACAACGAATAATCAGTATTTCATTATGATCTATCATTAACACTTTGATGCTCAAACCCAAGAAAATGCTTTCTGTTCCGTATACCAATTGATGACTTGCTAGGCAAATAAGAAAGAATGGCGCAAATCAAGTACTTTATTGACATAAAGCACTTGTCCTTAAGCTAAGAAAGAATTTTCAAAAAAGAAAACGGATAGTACAATAAGGGCAGGTATCTGTAAACGGATGCCTGCTTTTATCGATATGAAGCAGGAGGTAAATCATGAATATCAACGATGAACTGCATGGCTTTCGAGTGACAAGGATTGTTCCTCTGGAAGAACTGGCCGCTCAGGGCATAGAAATGGAACATCTCAATACCGGACTGAAGCTGTTCTGGCTGAAGCGGGATGAGGAAAACAAGACGTTCGGCATCGCCTTTACGACCTTGCCGTATGACGATACGGGCGTGTTCCACATCCTCGAACACTCCGTCCTGGGCGGATCGGAGAAATATCCGCTGCGGGAACCGTTCCTGGAACTGATCAAGAATTCCATGAATACATTCCTAAACGCAATGACCTTCCCGGACAAGACCGCCTATCCGGTCAGCTCCCGCAACCCGCAGGATTTCCTGAACCTGGTCAAGGTCTATCTGGATGCCGTGTTCCATCCGCTGATCCTGAAGAATTCCTGCACCTTCATGCAGGAAGGCTGGCACTATGAACAGGATGAGGAAGGAAACTTCATCGTCAACGGCGTTGTCTACAACGAGATGAAAGGCGCCATGGCTTCCGCCGATGAGCGGATGGAGTCCGAGATGATGAAAGGACTGTTCCCGGACAGCCCCTATGGGTATAACTACGGTGGCGACCCGGCGAGCATCCCGAGCCTGACGTATGAGGATTATCTTGCCTCCTACCACCGTTTCTATTCGCCTTCCAATGCCTATGTCGTACTGGATGGCGATCTTGACATTGATGCCGTCCTGGCATTGATGGAAGACGAATACCTCTGCCGGGAAACAAGAGGGCAGAGGATCCGGCCTGATGTGTTCCAGAAGCCGGTTGTTTCGGCAAGAGAAGCCTGTTACGAAATCACCGAGTCGGAAGAAGCCGAAGGCAAGACCATGCTTGCCAGAGGCTATGTCATCGGCAATGCCCTGGAAAGGAAGAAACTGGTCGGGGCCAATATCATCTGTGAAGTCCTGTGCGGCAACAACCAGTCGCCTCTGACCAGAGCGGTATTGTCAAAGAACCTGGCGGAAAGCGTGACCTTATCCGTCTTTGATTCCATCCTGCAGCCGTATGCCCTTCTGAATGTACGCAACTGCAAGGAAGGGGATGTCGAGGAGATTGAAAAGGTCGTTCAGGAAACCCTGGCGAAGATCGCAGAAGACGGCCTGGATGAAAGCCTGTGTGAGGCAGTCAAGGCCAATCTTGAATTCCGCATGCGGGAAAGGGATTTCGGTTCTATCCCACAGGGGCTGCTGCTGGCGCTGCGGACGCTGGAAACCTGGCTTTACGGCGGCAAGCCGGAAGACAACCTGGAAGTCGGCACATTGTTTGAAGAGCTGGATATGGCATATCTCAACGGGCTGCTGAAGGACATCTTCCTTGATAACGGCCACGTATGCCGGGTCGTCCTGAAGCCTTCCTATACCATCGGCGAAGAGACAAGAAAAGCCGAAAAGGAAAGAATGGCCGCACTTACATCCACCTGGACAGAAGCGGACAGGCAGGATGCGATTGAAAAACTGAATGTCCTGCGCTCCTGGCAGGAAACGCCGGATTCTGAAGAAGCGCTCAACAGCCTGCCGAAGCTGTCATTGACTGATGTCGGCAAGCCGGAAGACTTCCCGTATACAGTCCATGAGATGGAAGGACTGACCGTCCTTGACCATCCCACCGTCAGGGACGGCATCGACCATGTCATCCTGTACTTTGACGCATCTGACCTGGATGGGGAAGAACTGAGCGACCTTTCCCTGCTCACCGGCATGCTCGGCCAGCTTTCCACCGCAAACCACAGCGCCCTGGAAATCTCCCGCCTCAGCCAGAGCTTGCTGGGCAGGCTGAACTTCGCGGCATCCGTCTATGCGAAGAAAAACAGCGACGACTATGAAAAGAAGATGGTTGTTTCCTTCTCCATGCTGGACCAGAAGAAAGAAGCGGCGCTCGAGCTTGTGAAGGAGATCCTGACCGGCACCCGCTTTGATGAAACCGGGCTCATCAGCCAGCTGATCCGCCAGAAGGTGACGGATCTCAACCAGACAACGGTCAATGCCGGCCAGGCGATTGCCGTAGCCAGGGTTGCCGCCAGGTACAGTGAAGCATCGGCGGCTTCGGAAAGGATCGGCGGCTTCTCCTTCTATGAAAGGATCAAGGCAATCAAGGATGTGGAAGAGTGTGCTGCAAGGCTGGCAAAGCTGTATCAGAAGCTTGCCGTTTCTTCCCGCCTTACCCTCAGCATCGCCGGCACTGACGCCCAGCCGGCTGCCCGTTTCTTCAGGGAAGGCCTTCCCGAGGGTGCACCGGCTGCGGAAAAGAAGGCAGTCGGCCTGTTAACAAAGCAGAATGAAGGAATCGTCATCGGTGCCGATGTCGGCTTTGCGGTCAAAGGCGGATAACGGCATCACCAACCTGGCCCGCCGTATCGTTTCGTTTGAATACCTCTGGGGTGCCATCCGGGTCAAGGGCGGTGCCTATGGCTCAGGCTGCAGCATCCGTGAAGACGGCCTGGCGGTCTGCCATTCCTACCGTGATCCAGGCATTGCCAATTCGCTGAATACATTTACCGCCAGCGGGCAGTTCCTCAAGGTGTTTGCAAGTGAAGACAGGGATTATACCGGATCCATCATCGGTGCCGTTTCCGACAACTCACCGTTATGCACGACAAGGATGAAGGTCATCCTGGCCGACCAGATGTACTGGACCGGCAACACGTATGAGCGCCGCTGCCGCCAGGACGAACAGCTTCTTCACGCTGATGCAGAAGGGCTGAAGGATCTGGCCGACAGCCTCAGCACAGCCATGGAACATGCTACCTTCTGCGTGGTCGGCTCAAGAGAACAGGTGCAGGCCTGCAGCTGTGACGTGATCAGAGAAATGTGAGTATGAAGGAAGACATCTTCCGGGAATATACAGCCATTCTCAAAGAAGAGCTGAAGCCGGCCATGGGCTGCACGGAACCGATCGCGGTGGCCTGGTGCGCCTGCCTTGCGGCCGAGCAGCTTGGCCAAAAGCCTGAAACCGTGAAGGTCACGGCCAGCCCGAATATCATCAAGAATGTCAAAAGCGTCATCGTTCCCAACACCGATGGCTTAAAAGGCATCGCGGCAGCCGCGGCTGCCGGCATCATAGCGGCTGATCCCAAAGCCGAGCTGGAAGTGCTGGCCGGGCTGACCGATGAAATGAAGCAGGAAATCCGGAAATATCTCGAAGAGGCTTCATTTACAACGGAGCGCTCGGAAAACCACTGGGTGTTCCATGTCAAGGCGGAGGTATCCGCTGACGGGCATACAGCAATGGCGGAACTGGCTGGCCACCATACCAACCTCATCCGCCTGGAAAAGGACGGGGAAACAGTATTTGAAAAACCCTATCAGGAAAAAGGTGATTCGTACGCAACCGACCGTTCTCTTCTCAAGGTGGAAGACATCGTCGCCTATGCGGAAGAAACCAGCCTCGATGAGGTCAAAGAACTGCTGCAGAGGCAGATTGACTGCAACATGGCCATTGTCCAGGCCGGGCTGCACCATAACTATGGCGCCAACATCGGCAAGATCCTTTTGCGGGCCTACGGCTCAACACCGGCCAACCGGGCCAAGGCGTACGCGGCCGCCGGTTCGGATGCCAGGATGAACGGCTGTGAACTGCCGGTCATCATCAATTCCGGCTCCGGCAACCAGGGCATCACCGTTTCGGTGCCGGTCATCGTCTATGCCAGAGAAATGGGCACTGACCAGGAGACGCTGTATCGGGCCCTGCTTGTCGCCAACCTGGTTGCGATCCATCTGAAAACCGGAATCGGCTCTTTGTCTGCCTACTGCGGCGCCACCAGCGCGGCCGCCGGGGCGGGCGCCGGCATCTGCTGGCTGCATGGCGGCAGGTATTATGAAATCGCCCATACGGTGGTCAATGCCGTGGCCATCAACTCCGGCATGATCTGCGATGGCGCCAAGGCATCCTGTGCCGCCAAGATCGCTTCGGCGGTTGAAGCGGGGCTGCTTGGCTATCAGATGCAGAGGAACCGGGAACAGTTCTACGGCGGCGAGGGCATCGTGACCAAGGGCGTGGAAAACACCATTGCCAACA
>JAFWCP010000452.1 GCA_017536845.1 Solobacterium sp.
CACATAGACCCGCTCTCCTTCAATGTCCGGCTTCATGCCGGCCGTGTTCGCCTTGGCCGTCATCCATTCGACGAACCAGTTGCGGTAAAAGCTGTTATACGCCAGCAGACTGTAGAGGATGCTGAAGAAGATAAGCATCACAGTCATAATAATCCTTATATACAGTAACATAGCCTGTATCATAGCACGATTCAGGAGCGTCCGTGTTTCATATGCTTTCAAAAAATAAACGGATGTTTCCATCCGTCATAACTCAGTCGTAAACGTCACTTTGAGGCAGGCAGCCAAGATACTCTTCCAGGGTGATGCCCCTGGCCATGATCTCTTGAGCAGCAGAAGGGTCCTTCACCCAGCGGATGTGCCAGGGTTCATAGCTGTAACCGGTCATTTCTTCCTTGCCTTCAAGAAAGCGCAGGATGAAGCCGTAATCCGCCAGTTTTGCGTGAACCTTTTCCCAGACTTCCGGATACTGCTCCATCTCCTCATGGAGACAGACATCCCTGCCGTCAATGTTCAGGTACAGGTCCAATGCCAGGCCGGTCTGATGCTCGGAACAGCCGGGCTGTGCGACATAACGGCGGGCGTGGTCTTCGCCATACATTTCCGTCACGCTGTTGATGATTCCCTGCTGGTCATCAGCGCTGCGGCAGGCGGAATCCAGGTTGATGCGGACGCCCTCCTGCGCCAGGCCGGCCTTCAGCCTGAGACAGGCCGCGTAGGCACCGGTCTCGACTTCTACATCATCGCCCAGGGAGTTGGTCGCATGGACGGTATCCACCGTTTCTCCCCAGCCTTCCGGCAGCCTGTATTCCTTGTTTACAAGCACCAGGTAATCGGCTTCCGGTTTTGCCGGAGCAGCCGGCAAACATCAGGCCGGCAAGCAGGATGCAGATGTGTTTTTTCATGATAATCTCCTTTCCTTAACAGTCATGACTGACCGTCAGTCAATAATATCATGCATCTTTCCTTTTCTGTCTATTCCTTTCCCGAAGAATACAATTTAATCTGTTAGGTACCTTGACATATTGATATGATTTTGCTAAACTTCAACCGCTTTCAGGAGGATACAGATGAAAGATGCATGCCGAGGAGCCGATGACGGCTCGCTGGCTTCCCTGTTTTTCAGGACTGCCAATGTATTCAAGGCCAAGGGTTCTCCCTCCTACGCCCAGCAGCGGATGCTGAGGATGATCGCCGCCGAAGACGGCATCTCCCAGAAGGAAATGCAGACCCGTCTGGCCATTACGCCGGCAAGCCTGTCCGAACTGCTGAACAAGCTGGCCGAAAAAGGCCTGGTCATCCGGACCAGGGATGAAAACGACCGCCGGCGGATCCGGCTGTCGTTAACCGAGAAAGGCAGGCAGGCCATCGACGCCCTGGCGTCAGCCAAGGACGAAGAGCTGTTTGCCGCATTGAATCAGGAAGAAAGAGCGCAGCTGCGGCAGCTGCTGGAAAAACTGGAAAGAGGCGCGGCATGAAACTGATCTTCACATACATGGGAAAGTATAAGAAGTTTGTCTTTCTGGCCATCTTCATCAAGCTGGTCGGCACGATGTCCGAACTTCTGCTTCCTTATATTCTTGAACATATCATCGACAATGTCGTCCCTTCCGGCAATCTCACGCTGGTGGCTGCCTGGGGCCTGACGATGTTCTTAGCAGCCATCCTGACAAGGACACTGAACGTCATGGCCAACCGGCGGGCCATTGAAAATGCCCACCATATTTCCTATGACATCCGCCAGGCCCTGTTTGAAAAGACCGTCAACCTGACCGGCGAGCAGTTCGATGCCTTCGGCCTGCCTTCACTGATCTCAAGAATGACCAGCGACAGCTACAACGTTCAGGGCGCGGTCCAGGCCATGCAGTCGCTGTGCGTCAGGGCCCCGATCATGTTAACGGGCGGGGTGATCGTCACCCTGATGATGGACGCAAAGCTGGCCCTGATCCTCATCTGCATCCTGCCGGTGCTGCTGTGCGTCATCCTGTTTGTCTCTTCCCGGGGCATCCCGATGTACCGCACCGTCCAGAAGGCGCTCGACAGCGTCGTGCGCATCATGCGGGAAAATATCACCGGCATCAGGGTCGTCAAGGCCTTAAGCAAGGAAGACTATGAAATGCGCCGCTTTGCGGCGGCCAACCAGGACATGACGCAGAAGGACATCAAGGCCGCCACGATCATGGCCATTCCCTTCCCTCTGATGCAGTTATGCCTCAATATCGGCCTGACCCTGGTCGTCATCTTCGGCGCCGCGCGGGTCAACGCGGGCGAAATCAAGCCCGGCGTCATCCTGGCCTTTCTGACCTATTTCAACATGATCACGATGGGCGTCATGGGCATCAACCGCATCTTCATGGTGCTCTCCCGTGCTTCCGCTTCCGCCGACCGCATCGACGCGGTGCTTGCGAGTGCCGACGGCCACCCCGTCCGCCAGAATGGTGCTTCCCCGCTTGGTGAAGGGCTGGTCCGCTTTGAAGATGTCAGCTTCACCTACGGCAGCGACTCCCAGGAAAAGGAAGGCTTTGCAGGCGAAGAAAGAGAAAAGGCTTTGTCCCATATCTCCTTTTCCCTGAAGAAAGGCGAATCGCTTGGCATCATCGGCCCGACCGGCTGCGGCAAGACGACGATCATCAACCTGCTCATGCATTTCTACGATGACTACGAAGGCAATATCTTCGTAGACGGCAAGGATATCCGCACCATGACCAAGAAGGATCTGCGCCGCCGTTTCGGCACCGTCTTCCAGAATGACATGATCTTCATGGACACCCTGGCCGAGAACATCCGCTTCGGCCGTGACCTCAGCCAGGAGCAGCTTGACGCGGCGGCCCGTGATGCCATGGCGGAAGAGTTCATCAGCCAGCTGGATGCCGGCATGGAATATGAAGCCGCCCTCAAGGGCGCCAACCTGTCCGGCGGCCAGAAACAGAGGCTCCTG
>JAFWCP010000453.1 GCA_017536845.1 Solobacterium sp.
ATCGAGGAATACTTCATTTCGACCGGCGACTGGAACTTCGGTTCGGCGATCTCGCTGATCATGGCGCTGATCATCCTGCTGTCGATATATGTCACAAGAAAGCTTGACAGGGAAACAACGGAGGTAACTGACTGATGGAAAAGAAACAGACACTGGCTGATAAGATCTATCTGGGACTGATCCTGTTCTTCTTCTATCTGCCGATCCTCTATGTCGTCTTCTTCAGCTTCAACCGTTCCAAGTCGCTGACAAGGTTCACCGGCTTCTCCCTGAAGTGGTATGAATCCATGTTCAGCAACCGTTCCATCATGGAAGCAATCTGGTATACGGTGCTGTGCGCCGTCATTGCGACTGCGGTTTCCACCGTGGTGGGAACGATTACCGCCATCGGCCTTTCCAAGAGCCGTAAGGTAGTCAGGGAAATGGTCAACCAGGTCAACAACCTGCCGATGCTGAATCCGGAAATCGTCTCCGCCATCGGCTTCATGCTGATGTTTACCTCCATGCGCATCCAGACCGGCTTTACGACCATGGTGCTGGCGCATATTGCCTTCTGCATTCCCTACGTCATCCTGTCGGTGCTGCCGCGGCTGAGAAGGCTGGATCCCAACATTGCCGAAGCGGCGCTGGACCTTGGCTGCACGCCTCTGCAGGCAATGTGGAAGGTCATCATCCCGCAGATCAAGGAAGGCATCGTCGCCGGTGCCCTGGTGGCCTTCTCGATGTCGTTTGATGACTTTGTCATCTCGCTGTTTACAACCGGCCCGGGCGTGACGAATATTTCAATCTACGTTTATGCCAACGTAAAGCGTGTCAACCCGACGATCAACGCCTTAAGCGCGATCATCGTCTATGTCATTACGTTCGTACTGATTATTGTGAATGTGGTTCCCATGATTCGGGACAGGAGAAAGAAAAATGCGGTTCTGGAAGAAAACGTGTAGTCTGCTGCTTGTCGCGGCGCTGGCCGGCTGTGTCGGCGGTGATGATGAAGAAGTCGAACAGGTCATGGATGCCCAGGAAGTTTACGGCTGCAAGGTGCTGAATGTCTTCAATGCCGGTGAATACATCGGTGAAGATGTTGTCAGCAGATTTGAGAAGATGTATAACGTCAAGGTCAACTATGACATGTTCGAAAGCAATGAGATGATGTATACAAAGCTTCTGGGCGGCAACAGCTATGACGTCCTTGTCCCAAGCGACTATATGATCGAACAGCTGATTGATGAAAAGATGCTGCAGAAGGTCAATCTGGAGCAGATGACCAACCTGGAAAATGTTGACCCGTTTGTCTGGGATATGATGACCAATTCCGACCCTGACCATGAATACGGCATTCCGTATTTCTGGGGCACGGTCGGCATCGTCTACAACCGGACGACGGTCGATGAGGATGAACTCCATAAGCTTGGCTGGAATATCTTCAAAGATCCTGAATACAAGGGAAAGATCTTCTACTACGACTCACAGCGTGACGGCTTCATGGTTGCCTTCAAGGCACTGGGCTATTCGATGAATACCGGTGATGAGAAGGAAATCAACGAGGCCTACGAATGGCTGCGGGAAATGAACCAGACCATGGAACCTGCCTATGTAACCGATGAAGTCATCGACGGCATGGTCAATGCGGAAAAGGACCTGGCCATCATGTATTCCGGTGATGCCGCCTATGTGCTGTATGAGAACATGGACATGGGCTGGTATGAACCGGACCAGGGAACAAACATCTGGGTTGATGCCATGGTCATTCCGGCCAATTCATCCTGTCCCGGGCTTGCCAATGAGTTCAT
This sequence comes from Solobacterium sp., assembly GCA_017536845.1. The sequence continues at coordinate 1,791 of JAFWCP010000453.1, forward strand.
CAACTACATCATTTCCGTGGATGTGCAGATGGAAAACTCGGAATATGTCGGCTATACCTCCGTCGATACCGAGGTTGTCGATTATCTGGCCGGCGAAGAGGGCGACTTCTTTGAGAATCCGGCTTACACGCCGCGTACTGACGGCGTCAACGACGAGCCGTTCCACTACAACGAAGAGCTGCGGGCCAAGCTGTCTGACCTCTGGATCAAGGTCAAACGTTCCTGATATCAACCGCTCCTGACCGAGCGGTTTTTTTAACCTGAAACAGGTATTTCGGCGCCGAAATGTCAGGAAAAGTATTCATTTTGGCATTTTTCTGCATTTTTTTCGAAAATTTTTTTCGGATTTCATGAAGCCACATGTTTCCTTCTGATACAACAGGAGGCGAAAGTGAGGTATGAAATATGCTGAGTTACACAGATCTGATCCGGCCGGAAACTACTGCAATGCCGACGGACAAGATCATCGACATGCGCAGAAGAAGGATTGAGCTGCGCAAGGAATTCATCGGCCGGTCAGACATGCTTGACAGCCTGGGGACGCTGAGTGATTATACACTGCTGTACTGGCGGATGCAGATGGTGTTCGGCGGGGAGCTTTCCCGGCTGAGCGAAAAGGAACTGCGGAGCCTGAAGCGGATCGAATCACGCTGGATCATTCCCGAAGCAGATTATCTGAATGCCGGTTTTCTGGAACTGGGCATCCGGAAAATCTTTCTGGATGAAAGGCGTTTCATTGAGGTGGCGACATCTGTCCGCTGCATCCGCAAAGGCGAAACCAGAGCAACCTATCTGCCGGATACGACAGTCCAAGGCCAAAGCGGCGGCACCGGTGATAAGGTTTTTCCAAAGACAGGCACATAGAAAAAGGTCAGTGAATGTTCACTGGCCTTTTTCCCTTGGAAATATGGATGATTTCCTATACAATACGCAGCACTTTTTCGAAGAGAATCGAGATGCTGTCTTCAAGATGACGATCCTGATGGTAATGCCCGCAGTACCAGGCACCGTATGATGTCTTTTCCTTGACTTCCTGCAGGAAATCGGTCAGAGCATCCGGCTTATAGCGCTGGACGGGAATCCGGGCCTGGATGGCCGTGGGAAGGCAATGGGTGATGATGAAGTCAACCTTATAGTCATGGGCTTCAAGGTTGGCCCAGCCGTTTTCAAGCTCTTTGGCAGAGGGGATCTCCTGCGGCCACCAGAAACGGTTGATGACCTGATCGGTATTGCCGGCGGCCGGCCCGCGGTCGGTGGATGCGGCCCCGCCCATGGCAAAGAAGGTCTTTCCCTCAAGATTGAATACTTCGCCCCGCATCAGATGCAGGATATGGGGACGGATTTCATGCACGCGGCCGCCGTGCCATTCCTTTTCGGGATATTCATTCAGACGGGGAAAGCATTCGTGATTGCCGTCAATGAACAGGGTGGTGAAAGTGCATTCTTCCAGCCAGCGCAGCCAGAAGCCCTCGTCTTTGTCTTCGCCTTTATAATTCCAGACCAGGCCGAAATCACCGCATATGATGACATAATCATCCTTGGTCAGGGTGCGGCTTTCGGGAAACTTAGGCCTGGTCAGTTTGTGGATGTCTATGGAACCGTGCGTATCGCCTGTAACAAAAATCATGAACACCTCCTGACTGCAAATACGATAGCACAAAATGGGCGGATTATCTTCTGAAACCGCATGGAAAAGGGAGGTATGAGCATAATTGTGCCATTCCTCCGCATGTTATCGCGAGGTTCGTGAATTTTCTGTTGCAAATCCGGGCATGCTGGAATATAATGATCGAGCGATGGTTCCTTAGCCAAGTGGTAAGGCAACAGACTGCAACTCTGTGATCGCCGGTTCGACCCCGGCAGGAACCTCCACTTTTTTTATCGGGACGTGGCGGAATCGGCAGACGCATCGGACTTAAAATCCGATGGTGGAAACACCGTGTGGGTTCAAGTCCCATCGTCCCGACCATTTTATATTATAAGTGTTAGGGGAAACGGCAGAAGGTGCCGTTTTTATTTTCCCTGATCTGAGGTATCGGTGATTATAAGGAGGGCTGAAAGATGAATAAAGCGGCCAGGATCAATATAGACGATGTATTTCATGTCCACACCTTTCGTTGCGGGCATGCTGAGATGATTCCGGATGAAGCGTATATCGAAAAAGCAGTTGAGATGGGGGCGAAAGGGATCTGGTTTACCGATCACGCGCCTTTTCCCGGCAATCCGTTTGGGGCCAGGATGGCATATGAAGAACTGGATGAATACCTGGACTCCCTGCATGCCCTGAAGAAGAAATATCTGGGACGGATTGCTGTCCATGTCGGACTGGAGATTGAATACTTTCCTTCTTTTGACAGAAAGGGCTACTATGCACAGCTTAAAAAGGATCCCCGTGTGGAAGTGATGCTGCTGGGACAGCATATGGCGGAAACAGAGCCGGGCAGGTACTCATTTTCTCTGCCTTCCTTCGTGCTTTCGCAGCAGGAGTACCAGCTTCTGGGCAAGGCAGTCAGGCAGGGGATCCGTACCGGATATTTTGATGCGGCGGCACATCCGGACAGGATTTTCCGCCGGAAAAGATGCTGGGATGCCGGAATGGAAGAAACTGCCGGAGAAATCATTCGGGCAGCGGCAGAGTGTGAACTGCCGTTAGAGATGAATCTCTGCTCGTATGAGTACAGGTATTATTGCCGGCCTCAGTTCTGGCAGATGGTACAGCCGGGAAGTCCGGTCATCACCGGCCTGGATGCACATTCGCTGTATGAGCTGGAAGAAAGGTACAGAAGACAGCTTCAGTGGGGC
>JAFWCP010000454.1 GCA_017536845.1 Solobacterium sp.
AGGTGGCAAGCAGTACTGGTATGAAAACGGCACCCGCCAGGGAATGCCGGGTGATCCCAAAAACATCACCGATACCGTCTACGGCTATGAAAGAGGCCGGGAAATCTATGACCCGGCAAGTGACGGCTGGTACTGGTTGGATGCCATCTACAATGGCGCCAAGGCGGAAAACAAGGAAGTCTGGATGCCCTACATCTACCAGAGTGACATGGCAGCCGGCATTAACAAGGAAGGCAAATGGGTCAGGTACAATGCTGACGGCAAGATGGTCAAAGGCTGGTACATACCGGTCGGGACTGATGCCCAGCTGTATCCGGAACAGGTCGGCAACCTGTATTACTATGACCTGATCACCGGCCAGATGGTCAAGGGCGACTATGCCATTGACGGGACCTTGTACCACTTTGACGAAGTAACCGGCATTCTGGCGGACATCAACTATGGCTGGGGCTTCCCGGACAGGGTCTGGGATTTCCTGGATACCTTTATCTTCGGCTATGGCCTGCGCTATGGCGACCTGGTATATTCGGCTGCCAATCCCGCCCTCAACAGCAAGCCCATCATCGAAAGGCTCATCAGCCCTTTCATCCGCTGTGTGGATTATTCCATCTACCCCGGCAATCCGCCGGTTGCAGTCAGTGAGGGCGGCGATCTGAACAACTGGTATCCGGATGGCTATGTCATGTATGATGCCCATGCCATTGACTGGATCAGCAAGAACATCCTGAACCTTTCCGAAGCGGATTTCGCTGCCCTGTTTGCCGAGGAAGAAGCCAAGAAGTACTGCTATTGTGAAGAATACTTCACGATGAAGTACTACTACACTGCCAATACCCCGGCCGGCGTCGGCGGGCCGATTCCGGAGATGAAGTTTGACGGCGTCTATACGGCAGGTGATATTTACATTGTCACCTACGCAACCTATGCGCAATACTATGACGAAGGCCTTGGCGACTTTGCCTACAGCAAGGAACCGCTGGAACACTATATCGCCTACCTGCAGTACAAGAAGATTGACGGCAGTTATTACTGGTCCATCCTTGCCAACACGATTGTGAAATAAACCATGCCCTCCCATGATCGGGAGGGTTTTTCAATGCCGGTTCATACAGGAAAAATCCCGGGCTGAGTATCCGGGATCATGAAGGCGGGCCGGCATTGCGGCGCTGGTTTTCTTCCGCCACCAGGCTGTCATACAGCCGCTGGGCGGTATTCATTTCTTCTTCGGTAACAGGCTCCCTGCTGTAGCGGGCCTTGCGGTAAAGGCTGCGCAGCTGCTCATCGGTATGCAGGAACAGTTCGGAAGAAGCTGCAGTGATTTCCTCTGTCGTCCGGGCGGCATCAATCTTTACCCCCCGTGCCCTCAGATAGTCGAGATACCGTCTGTAGATATACCGGATCCGGCTGCGGCTGTCTGTATCTTCTTTCCGTCTTTTCTTCTGTTTCTGCCGTTTCTTCCTGATAACCGTTCCTTCCGCATTCTGAATCCGGAACTTCTGCCTCTGGAAGATGTCTGAGTTCAGCAGCCATACCGCCGCCAAGACAAGCAGGACGATGACCGCAATGGTCAGAACAGCCATCCAGGGCATGTCAAAGGCAGCGGGATGAAAGTCCGGATTGTCCTGGGCCGTGCCTGGAGGAGTGTAAGTCCATTCCTCGGCCGGGAACAGGTCGGGAAGCCCATCTGTCCCTGGCGTTTCTTCATAGCCGGTCAGATAGATGATCATTCTGATCCCCCAGGTAACAAGGCTCATGATGATGTAAAGCAGAAAGCCGGCCCCTGCAGCAAGCAGGGCAACCAGGCTGACCGGGACAAGGCGCAGATACCAGAAAACCACACCCAGAACAGCACCTGCGGCAATCACTGCTGCAAGCATGCCGATGCTGAGGAAAGACCAGGAAAGGCCCATGGACCCCTCCGCCCGCAGCATCCGCAATGCCAGCAGCACCAGCAGTGCAGCTGTCAGTACAAGGCATAACGATGCCATGCTGCAGGCATGGAAAGAAAGGATGGCGAAAAGGCCGCAGACGGCAAGGATACAGGCTGCCTCTTTGCGATACGTGCTGCTGTCCGGGTAAAACTCCCCTCTTACAAGGATAGCAGCAGCATACAGAAGGATGGCAGCACCGGCAATCCTGCCAGGCAAAGATGCAGGATGCATAAACACGGCTGCCGGAAATAAAGCAAGGAATATCCGCAATGGCTTACGAGATGCCCTAACGGCGGGAAAGGAAACAGCAAGAATCCCAATGGCAAGAAAAGAAAGGAATTTCAGGTCACTGCTGAAAGGGGCAAAAAGGCTCAGCACGGCGATGCAGCAGAACACCTGGCCGCCCAGGCGCAGGGCAGGAAAACTACGCATGGTCCATTCCCTCCCTTGAAGTCAGAATACAGACCTGCGTCCCCATGACAGCTTCCAGCCGCCTGACGCCGGTCCTGATTTCTTCATTGACCTCCGGTGCAATGACAATATAGCCTTTGCACAGATCGTTGACGGCACAGTCAGCCAGGAGCTGATGAAAGCTCTGGTAGCGGGTGAAACGGCAGACGCCGATCCTTCGCTGCACTTCAAAGCAATGTACCCGCCCGACCCCGTTTTTCCGTGACTGCAGGTCACCGTTTGACAGCACGGCATAGGGAATCTGCCGGCGTTCCAGTTCATCACAGACCGTCCGGACAAGCCTCAGGCAGTATTCCGTATCCGTTTTCTTCCCTGCTTCGATATCCACCAGCACGGCAACATCGGTATTTACGGTATGGTCATACTGTTTCACCATGAGCCTTCCGGTGTGGGCGCTCTGCAGCCATGAGACTGCCTTCAAAGGTTCAGATCCTGTATACTCCCGATAGCTCAATATCATGCCCGGATCTTCGAAGATAAAGCGGCGGACGGAAATATCACCAAGAAGCCCGCCCAGCGGCTTGTCCAGACCCTGGTCTTCCACCGGCTTTGCCGTACATACCACTGTAATCGGGATGTCCATAGAGCGGATTACAGAACGCAGGCCCAGGAAGTCACCGGTTTCAAGATACACCTTCCCCAGCGCATGCCTTCCCCGTTCCCTGAAACAGAGCCGGACTGTCCCATGGCATGCATGCTGAGGAAGCAGGGAAGTATCCACGTTGAAAAGGCTGCGTGTATAGTTTTCCTTTCCATCCTCCCATTCTTCCAGCACCTTTACGGCATCATCAAACAGGAAGGCAGCACTGACCGCAGGCATTGGCCAGAAGGCGGTATTGATGATCTGATAGCTCAGGGTGGCAGCCTCTTCGGGCTCAGTCAGGCGCATGTCAATCTCAAACTGTATCCTGATATGGCTGTTCCAGTATTTCAGGCTGTGGAACTCAGCCAGCGCCAGGACAATGACAATGCTGAGGAGGATGACAGCCAGAAAAGGAGGAAGCGTGCTCATTCGGTGGGAACGGGCAGCTCATTCAGAAGCTGCCTGACAAAAGCTTCCGGTTCCAGGTGGCTGCCGTTAAGAACCGCAAGACGATGGGCAAGAACCGGAACAGCATTCTTTTTCACATCTTCCGGGATGACGTAGCTGCGTCCTGCCATGGCTGCTGTAATCTGGGCTGCCTTATACAGGGCGATAGATCCACGGGCACTGACGCCATAGGCCAGACGTGTGCTCCTGCGGGTTGCGGTGATGATCGACATGATGTAATCGGTCACAGCCTCACTGACCTCCACTTCCCGGTACATCTGCCGCAGCTGTGCCAGTTCTTCCATCGTGATGCAGGGTTCAAGCGAAGCAATAATGTCTTTGGTGTCTTCCCTGCGCAGGACCTGCTTTTCCTGTTCCGGTTCCATATAGCCCAGGGAAAGCTTCATGAAGAAACGGTCCAGCTGTGCTTCGGGCAAGGGGAAGGTTCCGTAGGATTCAACAGGATTCTGGGTTGCCATGACAATGTAGGGTTCTTCCAGCGGATATGTCTTGCCATCAATGGAGATCTGAGCTCTCTTCCATGACTTCCAGCAGGGCGGACTGGCTTCTTGGCACAGCCCGGTTGATTTCATCTGCCAGCACGACATTGTCAAACAACGGGCCGGGACGGAATTCAAAAACACCTTCTTTGGGATTGTAGAAGTGGATGCCGGTCAGGTCTGACGGGAGGATGTCCGGGGTAAACTGGATCCGGCGGAATTCGCCGCCGATGCACTTCGCGAAGGCTCTTAACAGCATCGTCTTGCCGGTGCCGGGAAGATCTTCCAGCAGCACGTGGCCGGAAGCAACAAGGCAGACGCCGATCCGGCAGATGACATCTTCCTTGCCTAAAATCACCTTGCCGCAGGCTGCCAGCAGCCTGTCTTTGAAGGAAGTAAACAACACGGTATTCATCAAAAAGCCTCCTTGAGATATGTCCATAAAGTAACGAAAAACGGAAGCAATGTCAACAATGATACCGTTTGCTGCATCATGCCATGGCGGAATCCGTCTCAGTATCGGCAAGGTCATCCCATACTATATGCCGTAAGCGGCGGAAAACTGCGCAGTTGTATGTTGCCTGGAAAAAGGAAAAACAGGCAGGAAGAGCGAAAATCCCAGGCTGCTGCGAGCCACAACTGCCTGCTCATATACTGCACCCGCTCTATATTAGAAATATGGCGTTTTACCGTTATCGGGCTAAAACTCAGAGTTTTTCGGACTTTTAGCCCATTAACCATCCGTTATCGGGCTAAAACTCAATGTTTTTCCGAGTTTTAGCCCGATTAACTCCAAAGTGCATTTTTAGTACCTTGTATCCGCCCCTTCAGCATAGCTCTGCCATCAGACTATGACAGCAGGTTTTCGTTGACGATAATGTCGATTTTCTTTTCCGGGATGCGCCGATCATTCTGGATTTCGTCATCGTTACGGTCAAAGCGATCAACGTCGAGGATATAGATCAGATTTCCCGGTTTCAGTTCCTGGGCCAGTTTTTATTGCAGCCCGTTGAAGCCTTTCCCGGAAATCCTGCCTGGATGAATGCTTTTCATCGAGCATTGATTTCGGAGAAGACCATGAACTGCCAATCTTCGTAATGACCGGCAGCGCATAGATCAGTTCCCCTGCGGTTTTTGCTTTTTAGGCTTCCCGATATCGTGAGTCTGCCGCCAGTCTTTCTCTTTCATTGATAACCGGATCCTCCCTTCGTTGCTGAGATCATAACCTGCCCATTCTTCGGCAAAATCATCAAGCCATGTTTTTTTGTAGACAAAGGTTTTCCCAAACCTGGTGTATTTCACTAATTGATATTTTCTGAAAAGAGCGAGCTTTTTCTGCGTCGTTTTCAGGTATTTCGCTGCTTCATCAGGAAACATGTATTCCGGATTCAAATCTTCCCTTTTATCCTCAACTGGCTTTTCATTATGTTCAGTGGATGATTTGTTTTCTCTTTGGTTTCCTGAAGACACATCCTGTACTTTAATCTGAATAACGGGACCTTCTTCATTTCCAAACAATTGGATTAAAATCATCTCTGAGATTCATCCAATACTTGAGAATCCTCTCAAATGATTCTATTTTACTGTCTTCCAACTCAACTACTATTGTTATTGCTTTCATTTTCTCTTCCTCCTATAAACACTTCATATTCTAACTGTGAGATAATATATGCATGATAGATGTTTCATTCGATTTCACAATGGATAGTCCTGATTATTGGAAAAACTTCTGGGATAACAATAAAGGTCTCGGCGGTGGGGGATGTGACCCTGATTCAGCCAGCAAAACATTGCAGAAATATCATCAATTATTATGGAGTAAACCACTGCCCTGCGGTGAAACCATGAATCTTACTTGCGGTTCAGAAAGCAATTATCTTACATGGAATCATTTTCGTTTTGGCAGCGATTCAATTCTTGCAAGTTTTCGATATCAAAGAAACAAAGACCTTCTCGTCAAAGTGGCGCAATCTGTTTCAGACTATAAAAGTTATATGGAAGATTTCGTTCACAGCTCTTACACGATTGGCGGGATGATTATCTTCCCTAAACATATAAACAGCATCAACCAACGCCGAGGGACAAATCCATTCATCCGTGACCGATGGGATCTGACATTAGAATGCATCAGAAGATATTATTCAGGTGAAGAAAACCCTTTGAATGATGTTCTTAAACAAGACAAAGAATTCTTTGACTTATTTATTGACTTCAAAGGTTATACAGATTTCTTCCTTTTACAGGATTGCTTATCTCAAGACGCTTCTTCAGTGAAGATCTGGCTTGGAAGTGGAAATCTTAAAGAAAATCCAATTCCTCAGACGATTGAAGAATACCTTTATTGGATAGAAACCGAATTGAGCTTTGTCAAAAAGAGAAACAAAAGGATAGAAGAATACTGCAAATTGAACATTGGAACAGCTTCTCAGGCAGATACCAAATGAAAGACACTGCTTATTCATCGTTTTAAAATGGTTATTTACGTCTATGATTACTTCCTTAGATTTTCCCTTAGCATAACCTGACCCATTTATCATCAGACAGATCCATAATACGACATAACAGAAAGAACTGTTTGCGGAGGAGAAGATGATTGTGCCTTTCGGCAGGCTCCTTGGCCGTATGTCGAAAGAAGCCATGATTGCTGTACACCAGGAAATATTCTGTGCCCCCTTGTTCAGCTTTTATACTTCGCATTGTGGGGCTATACAGGTTGCCGAACTTTGCGCTTATTGTATGATTTTGGCATTTTCTACTTTGCGTAATTTGTATGATTTATGCATATCTTACTTTGCGCATAGCGTATGATTTTTGCATTTCTTACCTTGCGCTTATTGTATAAACACGATATGTTTTACTATACACAAAGCTGAAACAGGTGACGGAGGCATGGCCATGGAAATAAAGAGGAAATTATACCAGCGGCTGCTGAACTGGAAAAACGAAACGAAAGGGACAAAGGCTCTTCTGATTGAAGGAGCACGTCGTGTCGGGAAATCCACCATCGCTGAGAAATTCGCCAGAGAGCAGTACAAATCATATATTCTGGTGGATTTCAACGTTGCGCCTAAAAACATCAAGGATAATTTTGAGTTTCTGAATCAGCTCGATGTTTTTTTCCAGAACCTTTCACTTGAATACAACGTACGCCTTTATTCACGGGAGTCTCTGATTATTTTTGACGAGATACAGAAATTCCCAAGAGCCAGGGAAGCAATCAAGTACCTTGTAATGGACGGTCGATATGATTATATCGAGACTGGTTCACTTATTTCCATCAAAGAGAATGTGGAGGAGATCACGATCCCTTCCGAAGAGCGAAAAATCAAAATGTATCCTGTTGATTTTGAGGAATTTCTCTGGGCGATGGGAGAAGAATTATTAGCAGAACATATCCGTACCTGCTATCAGGAAGGAAAGGCTCTTGAGCAGAAAACTCACGCAAAAGCGATGCGCTGTTTTCGGGAGTACATGCTTGTAGGCGGAATGCCGCAAAGCATTGTTGCCTATGTTGAAGGCAATCGTGTTTTTTATGCCAGCGATGTTGAAAAAAGGGATATTCTGGATCTGTACCGTGATGATATCCGTAAAGCCGCCAGAAGATACAGTTCAAAGGTTTCTGCCCTGTTTGAGAATCTGCCAGGATATCTGTCAACGCATGAAAAAAGAATTGTATTCAATCAGATAACTGAAAGCGGACGGTACTCACAATATGAAAAACTTCTTTTCTGGCTGGATGATTCTATGATCTGCAACCTTTGCTGCAAATGCAATGATCCGAATGTCGGGTTTTCCCTCAGCAAAAACGATGCCGCAGTAAAATGTTATATGGGTGATACAGGCCTGTTGGTAAGTCTTGCCTTCAGCGAAAACGAGATATCAGACCAGCAGTTATATAAGGCGATTATGGGAGGACGCCTTTCATTGAATGAAGGCATGCTGTATGAGAATATGATTGCACAGATGATTGCGGCAACAGGAAGAAAGCTGTATTTCTATACAAGATACAGTCCGGAAAAACACCGAAACGATATCGAGATTGATTTTCTGCTTTCCAATGACAGCAAGACCAGTTTCAAAATCTATCCCATCGAAGTCAAATCCTCCAGAAACTATACGACAACATCGTTGAATGATTTCAGGAACGTTTATTCTCAGCGTATTGCCCAGTCTTATATCATTCATCCTAAAAGCTATATGCAGGAGGGGAACATCATTAAGATGCCGCCTTATATGTTTTATTGTATGTTTCAGTGACGAATCATATGGATCTTGTGGCGAGGCACAGGGATTTACCGTGCAAGCAAGCTTTCAGCAATGACCCCTGCCGGAGATTTTCGCCTTGCCGCATTTTCCGATCCTCCTTTGAATACAGTGGTTTTTCTCGAAAAATACACCCATTGGGTGTATAAATAAAAGCAAGGAGTAATGGCCATGAATATACGCGAAATGAGGTCAGAAATGGGCGACACTCAAAGTGAGTTCGCTGACCGCTATCATATTCCCTTCAGAACGATTCAGAACTGGGAGACCGGAGTACGCAAGCCTCCGGAATACATCGTGTGCCTGCTGGAACGCCAGGTAAAGAAAGACCTGGTCAACAGAAGGACGTGCGCTCTGCCAAAGTATGATCCGAAGAAGATCAATCTTCCCCGGAGAGAAGACTACATCGGATCGCTTTCCTGGCTGAAGGCTGTCCGCGACTGTATCGGTGAAGATGTCGTTTTTGCCCTGGATCAGGCTCTGATGTGCCAGGGAAGTTTCGGCGGGAGAAATGATGAGTGTATTGTGTGGGTATACGGTGATGAATCGCTGGACCGCTTTAACGGCATTGCCGTGCTGGGAAGGAAAGTAAGTCCCTTCTGTGTTCTTGAAAAGAACGGCCTGAGATTCACCGATCTGAACCGGACAATATCGGATGCGCTTGCCAATGAATCCATCCTGGATATGCAGGGAATCACAGAGGCTGTCAGCCGCTATTACTTTTCTAACGGAGAGAGTATTAAAGGTCTTTCCGTAACCCCGGAATACCAGGAAGCGTTTGAAAGACTGGTGCAAGATGCCAAATCCTATTACGACAGCTAAGGAGGTAAGCATGAAGATTTCAGCAGAAGAACAACTGATGTATGCTGTCATG
>JAFWCP010000455.1 GCA_017536845.1 Solobacterium sp.
CAGGCGCACGCTGACCAGCAGCTTCCAGGCCTCGTCGTAATCGAGGGTGCACACGGTGTCCGGGTAGGCTTCCTTCAGCAGGCGGACGCAGGCCAGCGCCAGCTCTTTCTTTGCCTGAAGCCCGCCGGTTTCAGCGGTTATGTTTTCTGATGAATGATGAAGGAAAAAACGATAGCTTTTTCGCACTCATGCGTATATGCAGAAAACTTCTGTCTTCAGGACTATTATATACCAGCCAAATGTATAGAGTCAAAAATTTTTCCGGCTCTGTATGGAATGATTCCCGAGTGAAGAAGAGCTGGCATGTTCATGCCGTGCCGGTTTCGGCAGGGCCGGATGGCTGCAGCGGCAATGTCAGGGTAAAGCGGATGACTTCATCCAGCGCTTCTGCCGTCAGGCTGCCGCCATGGCGTTCGACAATCTCACGGGCAATAGCCAGGCCCAGACCACTGCCGCCGTTATCAGACCGTCTTGCCTGGTCGAGGCGGTAGAACTGCTCAAAGATGCGTTCCAGTTTTTCTTTCGGAATATGCCGGGCCCGGTTGGAGATGGTGACAAAAGCCTGGCTGTCGGTTTTCCAGGCTTTGATCAGGATGCCGGATTCGGGATAGGAGTAGTTCATCGCATTGCGGATGAGGTTGTCGAAGACCCGTCCCAGCTTGTCAGGATCTGCTTCCACCATCAGTTCTGCCGGCTTGTCAATTTCAAACCACAGCTGTTTCTTCTTTATGGCAGGCGCAAATTCAAACGTCAGCTGGTCGATCATCCGGGACAGGTCAAGCGGTTCTTTATACACTTCCATGGCAGTTAAGGAAAAGCGGGTGATCTCGAAGAATTCATTGGTCAGATCCTCCAGCCTTTCCGCCTTGGCAAGGGCAATGTCGATATACTTCTGACGCTGGGTTTCGGGAAGATCGGGTTCATCGTGAAGCAGGGAAAGATAGCCGATGACTGAAGTCAGCGGCGTTTTCAGGTCATGGGCCAGGTAGACGACCAGGTCATTTTTTCTTTTCTCTGCTTCTTTTGCCTTTTCTTCATTTGCGATGGCCGCGGTTCTGACTTTATTGAGCCGCTGTTCAATGTCGTGGAGTTCATCCGATAACGTGATCGGGCTTCTGTCTTCGCTGATCAGCTTTAAGGAAGCAGAGGCTACTTCGTCGATGTAGCGCAGCGGTTCGGAAAGGGTTTTGTAGCTGATGTACAGGATGCCGGTGAGGATGATTGCCGTGACCCAGACAGGCGAGGTGTGCTGGATGACCTTGAACAGGCTGTACAGGGCATCATCGGGGTACCAGATAAAGGAAGACAAAGCCCACCAGGCCAGAAAATAAGCAGCCAGAAGAATGCTGACAAGGGCCAGGATGCGCAGATAGAATTTCCGCAGGATATGAGAAGTCAGATTTCTTCTGCTTTTATCTTTCAATCGTATAGCCGACGCCCCAGACCGTTTTAACATACTTCGGTTTCCTTTCCGGTTCATGCATCTTTTCCCGCAGGCGGGCGATATGAACCATGACAGTGTTGTTGGAGTCCAGATACTTTTCCTTCCAGACATTTTCAAACAGTTCTTCGCTGGAAACGACCCTGCCCTGATGGCGGCACAGGTATAAGAGGATGTTGAATTCCAGCGGTGTTAAGACCAGGCTGCGGCCGTTAAGGGTGCAGGTCCGGGACGCTTCACTGATGCGCAGGCCGCGGATTTCAATGGTGTCTTCCTGGCGGCTGTCCATCCGGTTGTAGCTTGTATAACGGCGTAACTGCGTCTTCACCCGGGCGGAGAGCTCAAGGGGGTTGAAAGGCTTGGTGACGTAATCGTCGGCACCCATGGTCAGGCCTTTGATCTTGTCGGCATCTTCCACTCTGGCCGTAAGCATGACAATCGGAAAGAAATGGTGCTCCCGGATGGTCCGGCACAGTTCAAATCCGTCTGTTTCCCCCAGCATGACATCCAGGATGGCCAGATCAATATTTTCCGTTTCGATGATCTTCAGGGCACCGGCGGCGTCGTATGTCTTGAATACTTCATACCCGTCGGCCTGAAGATATACTTCGACAAGGTCGGCAATTTCCTTTTCATCATCCACAATCAGTATTTTCTTCATGGCGTTTCTCCTGATGGAAACTATACCATTCCTGCCTCGCGCTCAGAAACCTCAGGCAATGAAAATTCACAAATTGTTAAGAAACGGGCTTTCAAACAAAAAACCGAAGCGGATGCTTCGGCTTAGTTCGGCTGATTATCAATGGACAGGAAACGGCTGATGCAGGTGAAGATGCTGCGGTCGTCCTTGCCGCTGCCAAAGATGATGTCCTGGCCGCTGATCGAAAAATACAGGCCGTTGTTGTGGATGACAATCTCCGTGGTTTCCTGATCCGGGGATGTAAAGGTCAGGGTCAGGTCACTGCCCCCGGATCCGAACTGGCGGGCGAATTCTTCATAGACAACGATTTCGTTCAGTTCGGACTGCAGGTCGGCAATCATCTGCGGATCATCAATCGTCAGGCTGACTGTTTCCGTGATGGTGTCGTTTTCAATCCTGACTTCAGTTATCTCTGCCGGAATGAATTCTGACAGGGGATGGGCGGTGGTGTACAGGTCAGCTGCCTTTTCATACGACAGGATGAGCGTGCTTTCACCGATCGTGCCGGTTTCATCTTCAATCTCAGCCGCTGCGGCTGTCACCCGGATGATGTCACCGGGATTCAGATCCTCCGTATCGGCAATGCAGACAGGGTTTCGCATCAGCTGTTCAAAGGGCTCATCGCGCCGCAGGGAGACGGCCTGTTCATAGACGACCGTGCCGGTAAGCTCCATATAGCCTTCATAAACGGCATCCGGGGCGGAAAGCTGCTGCACCAGCACACAGCCTTCATACACCTCTTCAGCAGGGCGGATGGTACAGGCCAGCGGGGCCGTACCTTCTATCAGGCTGCCGGTTGCCTTGTACATGGCGTTGGTGAGCGAATCCATCAGGTCATAGGCAGGGGAAGCGGCCGGGGCCAGGTATGTTTCAGGTTCTTCATCCACCTTGAGGACAAAGCCGTTTTCCGCTCTCCCGTAGGTGATGGACTTTTCTCCTTCATTGATCGTGCCGTCCGTTTCCGGTACGGGCTTTTCAACATATTCCGTCAGGCCGCTGTCATTTGCGGTATCACGGTTGACGGCCGCATCGACAAGCATGTCATGAAGGACAGTGAAGTTCTGGTAGGTATCGTAGGATTCATAGGCGGTTTTCACACTGCCGCTTTCAATCGTCACGACGTTGACGGCTGCCGAAGAAGCGGCTGTCTTCATATTCGCGGCTCCGCCGCAGCCGGCCAGAACGGTCAGTACGAGCATCCAAATGCATTTTTTCATCCGTCTGCCTCCTTTACGCACGTAATTCTAGCGGGGAAGGATGATGTCCGTCAACGCGACGGACAAACACTTAATGAACCCTTAAAAAACTAATCGCCAAGACGCATCCGGCGGATGGTCGGCCACAGGGCCTTGTCAAGGGCCGGGACGACAATGGCGGCCAGGATGGTTTCCAGGATGCCGTTGCCTGTAATGACGCCGATGATGGCGGTGATCACACCCGCCTGGGTCAGGCCGAGCGCCTGGCCGTAAGCCGGTGCGAAGAAGATATAGATCATTCCCATCACCAGCAGGGTGTGGATCATTGTGTTGACGGCCGCGGAGACCGCACAGGCCGGCAGCGGGCCGATCTTCTTGCGCAGCAGGCGGAACAGCTTGCCGGAGAACCAGCCCAGGAAGATGCGCGGCCCGAAGACGATAATCAGGCTGGCAAAGTTGCCGGAAATGCCGCCCACGGTGATAAAGGGTGAAAACAGGAAAGACGTGATGCCCGGGGCAAACGTCGCCCTCAGCATGCTCGTCAGGCCGAAGACAAAACCGATCAGGGCACCGTAATTCGTGCCGAGGAAGATGCCGGCCAGGATGACCGGGATGTGCATGGTTGTCACATTGATCGGTCCGATCGGGATATAGCCGATCGGCATTAGGGTCATAACGACCTGTAAGGCAATAAAGAACGCGGTTAACGTCAGCTGTTTGATCTGCAGAGACTGTTTATTCATTTTTGTTTCCTGTTGGATTTTCTGTTCCGTATTTCTTTCTCTGAGCCTCGATCGTCTCGGCAATCCATTCCTTTTCATGGATTTCGGCAGCTTCTGAACTGTCGGCGAAGACATCGAAGGCCTGCTGTTTTCTTTCCAGCATTTCAATAATTGCTTCATCCACCGTTTCCGCGCAGAGCAGGCGGTAGACAAGCACCGTGCGCACCTGGCCCATCCGGTAGACGCGGGAAATGGCCTGGGTTTCCAGGGACGGCTTCATCTGCGGTTCGGCGAAGATGACGACGGAAGCGCACTGAATGTTAAGGCCGGTGCCGCCGGATGTGATCTGGCACAGCAGGACCGAGCCCGGAGCGCTGTTTTCAAAGTTTTCCAGAATCCGGCTGCGCTCCTCCATGGCGACGCTGCCCTGGATCGGCCCGTAGAAGGTGATGCCCTCCAGCATGCGGATCTGGCGCAGGGTCTCCAGGAAGAAGGAGAAGACGATGACCCGGCGGTTTTCTTCGCGGGCGTGTTCGATGATCTCCTGCATGCGTTCAGCCTTGGCGGAGCTGAACGGGCTTTCGGCAAGCCAGGAAACCCGCCGGATTTCCATGAAGTTACCCGCTTCCAGGGCATAGGTGTACAGCTCCCTGTCGTCTTCCGACATGAACAGCCATTCATCGCTTTCGATCTTTTCCGGCAGTTCGGCCAGCACGTCTTCCCGCTTGCGGCGCAGATAGAGAGGCGCCGCCGCCGAGCGGAAGCTGCCGGCATAGAAGAGATACGCCTTGTCCTTGAGCTCTTCGGCAATGGCCGGATTGAGGCAGCTGATGATCGAGACCATCTCATCCACGCTGTTTTCCAGCGGCGTGCCGGTCATGAACAGCGCGTATTCAGCCGCGGCCAGCCAGGGCAGTACTGCCCGGGTCCGCCGGGTGGACCGGTTTTTCAGCAGATGGGCTTCGTCGGCCGTGACCATGTCAATGACAATGTCCTCATCTTCCAGCGGCGAGGGCAGCTTGTGCACGGTATCGTAGTTGCATAGCAGGATACCGCCTGATTTCTGCCATTCAGAAAAGATTTCCGGATGCCAGCCATGCATGACAAACGGGGTTAAGGCCGTATGAACACGGGTTTCCTTTTCCCAGTTGAGCAGGACGCTCAGCGGGCAGATGACAAGGAAATGCTTCCGGTCCATGCGGTTGAGGGCGGCCATTGCCGCCAGGGCTTCCACCGTCTTGCCAAGGCCCATCTCGTCGCCGAGCAGCACCCGTTTCTGATGCAGGATGTATTTGACGGCGAAGGTCTGGTAACGGCGCAGCTGCGCCTTGATGTCCGTGTCATCAAAATTCACTGCAGCAATGTCATCCTGCAGATCCTGCGGGATGGAAGGGATCTCCACCTTGCCGGCTGCTTCGTCAAACTGGTCCAGCAGGGCATAATAGGAAGCAGCATGGGCCAGGAAGTCATTGACGGCTTCCGTTTCCGCCGTTTTCAGCAGGGAAGTGTACTGCCCGTCAAGGCTGTCGACGGTTTCTTTGTAGGATCCGGTGTCCAGCTCATCCAGATAGGCAAAGGCATCACAGGCCAGGTTCCGGTTCCTCTTTGAGGTAAACAGCCAGCGCAGAAAGCCGCAGTCGGCTTTGCGCAGGTCGGCCAGACGGGTTGTGATTTCCGTGTGGGTGCGCTCATACAGCGGCTTGGCCTGTTCGGAAAGCTCACGGGCATGCTGGTAAAGGTACATCAGCTCCAGCAGCGCTTTGCTCTTTTCCGGGTGGTCACCGTCAATGCGGATGGTGATCTCCTCCGATAAATCCTTCAGCATCGGCCCGATCAGCCCGATGATGCGGGAAGCCTGGTCCTCGCCGATGCCGTTGATG
>JAFWCP010000456.1 GCA_017536845.1 Solobacterium sp.
CGTCCTTCCGGACCGATATATGCCTGGTAATGCACGCTTTCGCAATACGGGCATCTGTTCCAGTCAATGTTTTCGGATGGATGGTGGACATACGCAATCCTGTAATCCGTCGAACCTTTTTTGCAGCTGAAATAGCCGTCAAGTTCAAGATCCAGAGGCATGCCGTCTTCAAAATAGCGGTCGATATACGCCCGGTAGACAGCCCATACCTCGTCTTCTTCCAGGGTATACTCCTCAGCATACTGTTTCCATACGCCCAGCTTCTGCGGGGCATTGAGCTTGAGGGAGCGTACGCCAAGTCCGGCAAGGTAAGTGGCGGTTGCCCGTAAACTGTCCTTGTTGCCTTTGTGTATGCACATGGCAACAGAAACGGGAACACCGTATTCCTTCAGCAGCCGGAAGGCGGCATCAGCCTGTTTTTCAGCACCGGTCACACCACGCAGCCAGTCATGATGGCCAAGGCCGTCAAAACTGAGCTGGAAGGATGGGTACTGGCCATGCTTCTTCAGCATTTCAAGCGTTTCAGCATTCAATAACGAGGCATTGGTGAAGATGACCCCGATCCTGATGCCATAGCCGGAAAGGGCTTCAACGATCTGTTCGAAATCACGCCTCAGCAACGGTTCCCCGCCAGTGATATCAACGTGCCTGACGCCGCATATGGCAATCTGTTCGGCAATTTTCAGGATATCATCCAGAGGAAGCTGCGGATGGTGGGCATCAGGGGCAGACACAAGGCAGTGCCGGCAGTTGAAATTGCACTTGCCGGTGATGCTCCAATGGATGCTTTTAAGATAGCGGGATGGGAAGACGTGGTATCTCTGCCAGCTCTGAAGAGGAACCAACGGTCTGTCAGACTGCTCTATGATGCCCGCGGCACTCAGTTCACTGAGGACCTGCCGTCCTTTTTCACTGAAGGCAGCAAGATCAATGTCTTCTTCACCGTTGCAGCCCAGCAGTTCTATAAAGGTTTCCTTCGCGAAGAAATACGGACGGCTGAACATCTTTTCGCCTGATTCGCAGCGGATGGCATAAGGTGTTTTTTTCCAGCCGCGAAATGACCACGGTTCCTTAAGCCTGTAGTACATTCAGCTAACGGTCCCGATGCTCAGTTGCTCCAGAACAAACACTTGTAATTCGACCAGCAGGCAATGTTTTTCTCGTCGACATCGTTATGCAGCATCGCTGTGTAGCAATGCCATGCCGTGATACAGTAGCCGTCATTGCCTTCTTCGTCCTCTGTTAAGCCGCCTGAAACCTTTGCGAGTTCGGCAGAGTCAAGCTCCTGCGCCGCCGCAAAGCTGCGCTCAAGATCAGCAACAGAAATCGCATAACCCAGTTCGGCCGCTGCTTTTGCCAGCACTTCACCATCACTCTTCCCTTCACCTGTCTTGGCTATTTTCTGGCAGGCTTCTTCATACTTCTGGCGGAGTTCTTTGTTCGCCCTGAGGTCTGCTTCAAATCTTTTCATTTCTTCTGATACGTTCATGAGATTGCTCCTTTCTGTTCATGAGTTCGGCATCGGGATGATCATAAATCCGGTCTTTTTAAGGCTGATCCAGGAATCCCTGTCAAAACCGGGAAGGATATATGACGACTGTGTCATGATGCCGATGGTTATATTATTATATTCTGAGCATAGGCTGTTTTCGATTGAGAGTGCGCTGAAACGGGATCACATCCGAATGAAGCCTGTTCTTAGGAAAGCTGGCCTGGTCGGGAATGCCGTTTTCATGCAGGAAGATTGATGTCCAGCTGTTTTGGCTGAATGTCCTGAAAAAACTGATCAAGGATGTTGAAGCGCTGAGCGATCAAAAATCCGGGCTCACAGGAAACGAGATTGTTCAGAAAACAGGATTGCCTGCAAATGGTGCTCTTTCAAAAATACTCAAAAACCTTGAATCATCAGGGTTTATACGTCTATCAAACATATACGGTAAGAAAGATGTCCTGTATCAGCTGGCAGATTACCATACTGCATTTGATTACCGTTTTCTCAAAGACAACTATGGAAAAGACGAACATTTCCGGAGTATTGACTGATATTTCTCAATGGTCCGTACGAGGGGATGAGGATCTGGGTATTTTGGGGGCTCAGACAGATCTGCTGATTGATCGGAAGGACGGGGCCATCAACCTGTGTGAGATGGAATCTTCGGTAAATGAATCTGTTATCGACAAAGAATATGATATGGCCCTCAGAAACAGACCGGGTACTTTCCGGCAGGTGGCCGGAAGCAGGAAAACCCTGCAGATGACCATGACTACAACGTACGTTGTCAGGCCCGGAATACACAGCGGTATGATTTCGAGCCGGGTAAAACCGGATGATCTGTTCCACGAATGAAGTGCTGCAGCACAGCTTTTTGAATCCTGAGAAACCATGTATGAGAATTCCACGCTTTCCTGCGTGGATCATCAGATGTCTGAATTGAAAATGACATGACCATTACGGATATGTCATTTTTGCCGAGGCTCTTTTGAAATCTCTGTCCGCTTCTCTTCACTCAGCAATTCATCAGGATAATCAGTCTTCAGGCGTCGGAAGCTGCAGAAAACCATATCAGTGACTGAAATCGTTTCTTCCCGTATCAGACCGCAATACGAAAATCACGCGCTGTGCCGCCGGCAGATCATTCAGGGACAGTTCAAAGATGCTGTGTTCATTTTTGCGTGTTTCAATTGCTGCTGTCTTTTCAGGCAGTTCAAATTCATTCCATGCCGGCTGTTCTTTTGCAGAATCCGGACAAACGGCATGGTTAATCGGGATCAACGGCATTTCGCTGCAAAAGCAGTGTTATTTCCGATTATTGAACACTCACCTGCCGTTCAATAATTGTTCAATTCACTCCAAAATGAAACAAGCCATTTCGTGGCCTATCGTCACTTGGCCGAATTACCTCTTGCAGCCACATATCTCGATCTAAGAAAGCAAATAGAAGAGCTTAAGAACGAGGTCAACGAGATTCTAGCCGATCAGATATGTCAGGGGACTGTCCCGGGACATAACACCCA
>JAFWCP010000457.1 GCA_017536845.1 Solobacterium sp.
AAACCCGAACCGGGATGATCTGCCGGTGTGGGAACCCTGCGCAAAAGACCGGCCGTTTGTAAAAGTGTTTGACATATGAAAGGAGAAAAGCCGATGCCGTATCTGAATCCGATCCTGCCGGGATTCTATCCCGACCCGAGTGTCTGCCGCAAAGGATATGCGTATTATCTGGTCAACAGTTCTTTTGAATATTTTCCGGGTGTGCCTTTATGGCACAGCACGGATCTGAAATCATGGACGCAGGCCGGCCACGTGCTGACAGAAGATTCACAGCTGGAACTGGAAAACTGTCCGGCTTCGGCGGGTGTGTTTGCGCCGACGATCCGTGAACATGACGGCCGGTTTTACATGGTTACGACAAATGTGAACTGGTTCCCGAAAGGAACGCCGAACTTCCTTGTCTGGACGGATGACATCTCTCAACGGTGGAGTGATCCTGTTCCGATTCAGCATATGGGGATTGACCCTTCACTGTTCTTCGATGATGACGGAAAAGCCTACTATACCGGTACCGGTTTCGATGAAAACGGAAGGCAGGGGATTGTCCTGTTTCAGATTGATGTATCAGACGGCGCGGTCCTCAGTGAGAAAAAGCATATCTGGTATGGCAGCGGCGGACGCAATCCGGAAGGGCCGCATTTATATAAGAAGGATGGCATGTACTATCTGATCATTGCGGAAGGAGGTACGGAATACGGACATATGGTTACCTGTGCAAGAAGCAGTTCCGTATGGGGCCCGTATGAAAACTGTCCGTACAATCCCATCCTTTCCCACAGGGATCATGATAAGAGCAGTTTCCAGTGTGTCGGCCATGCGGACCTTGTGGAAACGGAAAACGGAAAGTGGTATGCCGTCTTTCACGCGGTAAGGCCATCTGCTGCCCAGCTCCACCATATCGGCAGGGAGACAATGCTGGCGGAAGTGACCTGGAAGGATGGCTGGCCTTTGATCCATGACAAAGAAGAAATACACGCGGTCATGCCGGATGAGCGGGACTGCATGTCTGCATTTGACAGTACATTTACGGAACTGTTTGAAACGGTTCATCCTCGCTGGGCCTGGCTCAGGAATCCGCATATGGAGAATTATCAGTTCGGCAGCGGGCTGACGATGCAGGGGACAGAAGTCAGTCTGGATGAGACGGCATCGCCATCATGGATCGGAGTTCGGCAGACGCAGATGGAACTTGACTGCAGCACGGCAATAAGAATAACAGGTACAGGTTCATGCGGCCTGTCCGTATACCATACCAATGAACACCATTATGATCTCTGTGCATGCGTGAAAGACCAGGGCATTTCCGTAACGCTGAGAAGGCGGGTTTCCGACATGGCAGTCAGATCGGAAGAGCATTTCTTTCCGGCAGCGGACCAGGTGGTGATGAAGATCCATGCGGAAAGAGAACAGTATGCATTTTATGCCGGTAAGGATGAAGCGCATCTTGATGTCATCGGAACCGGCAGTACCCAGCTGCTATCAACAGAAGTGATGAAAGGCACATTTACCGGCTGTTTTTTCGCCCTGTTTGCGGAAGGCGATTCAACCGCACATTTCCCGTATTTCAAAGTCACGGAATCAGAAGAGCAGAAGAGAAAAAACCGTGCCGATGCACAGCGTGAATATCCTGTCTGAAAGAGGGACTCTGAAAACTGCCTGTTTCGTGCAGAATCCGGACAAACGGCAAGACATCCGGAATCACCGGCAAGGCACAATGTGGCCGCTATTCAGCCCACGCTCTGCAGTATGTATTTTTGAACATGATTTTGATCGGCTGGAAAAGATCATGTTTTTTTCGAACATGTTCTGGTTTTTCAATGCCCGGCAAATAAAAGAGGCGCATCTTCTGCAGCCTCTTTTGTCTCAAGGGGGAAGTGGTGTCACACGGTTTTTACCGATCCGTCTCTAAATCTTCCAGCCTCTTCATTTTGCGTATCGTGTCCATGGTACTGTCTGCGGTTGCTGCCAGGCAGAGCTGCTTAAGGAAAATAAGTGCAGGCAGGTTGCTGTAACCCTTTGACGAGCCGTATTCTTTCAAACAGGCGGCAATCTTCGGGTTTCTTGGAAAAGAGGGTGTTTCTGATGTTCGAGATTCTTATGAAGCCTGCCAACATGCAGAGCTTTCCAGTATAACCAAGGACTATTTGAAAATCCATTTTTCGTAAGTATCACTGCCCTCACGCTGTAAAACTCCGGATTCCTGTAATTCCTTCATATACCTTGCTACAGTACGTCTGGAAATTCCTGCATTCTCAGCGATCTGTGTAAGAGGCTGGCTGTTGTCTTTTATTATTTCAGCAGCAATTCTCAGGAAAGTTTTTTACTTTTTGGGCTGATGGTTCTTTATGAAATCTGCTGTGTTTCGTGCGTTCTTTAAGAGGAAATCTGCAGTGTCAACCTCAGTGCCAATCTCAGTGCCACTGCCAATATCACTGCCAATTTCAGTGCCATTCTCACTGCCAATTTCAGTGCCAGTGCCAGCTTCATTGAATCCTTCCAAGACAGCCGTATTCCTGATCATGCCGGAAGAGGATCCAGCCAGGTACTTCCTTGTCTCCCTGATTCTTCAGCAGCTGTTCCGGGAGATACGATCCATAACGGATGAAATGGGCGGAGCACTGAAGAAGAGGGTGATGTTCTGTCTGGATGAATTCGGGACATTCACAAAGATAGAAGGAATGGACAAGATGTTTCCGGCAATCAGATCAAGAGGGGTATACCTTGTTCCTGTTATCCAGGGATCGGCACAGCTGGAAACAAACTACGGCAGGGAAGGTGCTGATAATATCAACAATAACTGCCAGATGACCATGTTCTCAGAATTTTCCCTCCAGTCAAAGGATGCTGATGGGCTATCCAAGGCATTGGGAAACAGGACAATCATGACCGGTTTCGTATCATCCAGCCGATGGGCGGCAATTCCGGCAGGACACTGCAGATGATGCAACAATTGGCGAAGCAGGTGAATGATTGCTTGAACAGTATGAAAACGGAACAGGTCAGATCATATATTGGGAAAGATCTGATTGCTGCTTAAGCAGCCGCTTATCAGGGACTTTTCGTATCTTCTCGAAAAAAGAACTGATGTCGTTTGACCGGCGTACCGCGTTTCACAGAGACTTTGATGAAAACATGCCGTCTGTTCAGCTTCCGCCTGCTGACGTCAGAAAAAAACCGTCCGCAGATGCGAACGGTCATTGGTTTTATCTGACAGCCCCGTTGGAAGCGATGACCTTCTGATACCAGTAATAACTGTCTTTCCTGATTCTTGCAAGGTCTTTCAGGTCCATGTCTTCTCTGTTGATATAGACAAAGCCATATCTCTTGCGGAAGCCCTGGTGGGAAGAAAGCAGGTCTTCAAAGGACCAGGGAGAATAGCCCATCAGTTCAACGCCGTCTTCAATGGCAAGCTCACAGGCTTCAATGTGGGCCCTGAGATAATCAATCCGATAATCATCATGAACCTTGCCGTCGTCAGTCAGCGTATCTGCCATGCCCAGGCCGTTTTCCGTGATAAGCAACGGCAGATGGTATCTGGCATAATAGTCGTTCAGGACAATCCGTAAGCCCATGGGATCAATCTGGGCGCCGTATTCACTGGCAGCCAGGTTGGTGTTGCGCTCTTCTCTGCAGTAGCCGTACTGGTCAAAGTCCACTTCGTTGCCGCGGTATGCCCTTTCACCGATGGGATGGTTTTCATCCGCCGGCAGGTAAGAGGCACACAGGGTGCGGTAATAGTTGAAGGCAATGTAATCAGGCCTGCCGTACTTCAGGATTTCTTCGTCTTCTTCCTTCATCGCCGGCATGATGTCTCTTTCTTTCAGATATCTGAGATACAGGCCGCTGTATTTTCCGTAGTAATGCATATCCAGGCAGTAGACGGTCTTGAAGTAGTCGTTCATCTTTGCGGCCCAGACATCTTCCGGCCTGTTGGTTAACGGATAGGTGCAGGTGGAAGATACAGCCGGACCGATCTTTCCGTCTTTGACCATTTCATGGCAGGCCTTTGTGGCTAAGGCGTGGGCCAGGAACATGTGGTAATCCATCTGAGCCCTGACCCGGTCTGCTTCGTGTTTGTCAGGGATATTGAGATTCATCCTTTCATCAACACGGATCATGAGGTTCTGTTCGTTGATCACCTGCCAGTATTTCACCCTGTCGCCGAAGTGCTCAAAGCATGTCTTTGCAAACTTCTCAAAGGCAAAGACACAGTCCCGGCTTTCCCAGCCGTTGTACTTTGTGACAAGGGCGTAGGGAAGGTCGAAGTGGTACAGGGTGACAAAGGGCTGGATGCCGTTTGCCAGCAGGGTATCGATGACATGGTCATAGAAGGCAATGCCTTTCGGATTGACCTCGCCGTCACCGTCGGGAATGATTCTTGCCCAGGAAACGGAGAAACGGTAGATCATCATGCCAAGCTCTTTCATTAAGGCAATGTCTTCTTCCACGTGGTGATAGAAGTCGCTGGCCACCTTAGTATCGGCCTGCCTGTCGGACCGTTTAAAAGAATTGAAGTCGGCAACGGTCATGCCTTTTTCGCCTTCATTCCAGCCGCCTTCAATCTGGAAGGCAGAGGAAGAAGCGCCCCATAAAAATCCTTTCGGGAACATATCAGCCAATTTCCTTTCTCAGCCGGTACTGGAAATCGTCCAGCTGTTTCTGCAGTGTCCTGCCCAGCAGAGGCGCAGCGGTCAGCTTCTTGGCGCTGCACTCATCCATGACGGCAATGCGTACGCCGCCTCTTTCCTCCATAAACAGAATCACTCTTTTTCCTTTTAAAGTATCGTTTTCAATCATGTATTCCAGCCGGTCATAGAAAGCCCGGTTCTGCAGGGTATGGTAAATCCCGGTCCGGAAGGTCATTTCTCTTTCATCAGAAAGGAGGTTCCAGACCGTGCTCATGGAACAGTGAAGGGTAAAATCAATTGATGCGTTTGCCATGTGAAAACCTCCGCTATCATTATAGCAAAACTGTCAGGACTGAGATTGTCTGAAAAGCCTTTGGCCATGTACTTGAGACTGGGAAACTGATAGACTATGACATAACGGAAGGATGCGTGGTTCTCATTCTTGCCATGCAATCTGAAAAGGAAAGGGGAATGCATATGCTGGACAATCAAGGGTTTGACGCCTGGGTATCTGAATATGACAAATCCGTCGCAGATTCTGACCGGGCGGATACGTATCCGTTTGCCGGATATCACAAGATTCTCGAAAGGATTGAACAGACCGTTCTGGCAGCGGGGCAGGCATCGGTGCTGGATCTTGGCTTTGGCACCTGTACGCTGACCAAGAAACTGTATGATGCCGGATGTGAAATCTCTGGCCAGGACTTTTCCGCCGGCATGGTGGAAGCGGGAAGAAAAAAGATGCCGCAGGCGAAGCTGTACCAGGGGGATTTTTCCGAAGGAATCGCGGAAGATCTGAAACTGCGGAAGTATGACTTTATCATCGCAACGTATTCCCTCCATCATCTGAGCGATGCCTTGAAAACGGAACTATTGCATCAGCTGCCGGATCTGTTAAAGGAAAACGGCAGGATCCTGATCGGCGATGTCATGTTTGCGACAGAGGAAGAAATGGAAGCCTGCCGCAGAAAGGCCGGCGAAGAATGGGATGAGGAAGAGATTTATATCGTCGTTGAGAAATTCCGCACGGCCTTCCCTGACCTTGTCTTTACGAAGGTTTCCCATTGCGGGGGAATTCTTTCCTTATGAATATAAGAGGCACAGGATATGAAAGATGTAAGAAGAGGCTGGAAGGATGAAGATCCAAGATGGTTCGGGCCGGAAGCATTATCGGTGCTGAATACAGCCGCCTTTGAAATCAGCTGGCTGCTGGAGCGAGGCTATCCGGCTGCTTCGGCCCTGACTTTTGTAAGCAACCATTATCTCTTAAGCGAAAGACAGCGGACAGCACTGTTAAGGACGACCGCTTCCCCTTCTGCCATTGCAAGAAGGAAGCAGAAGGAAATCATCACTCCTGACGGTGGTGCAGTATGGAACATCGACGGCTTCAATGCGGTGATCTTAATGGAAACGGCGTTGTCTTCTTCGGTGGTGCTCAAAGGCATGGACGGCTGCTACCGTGACCTTTCCGGCCTGGCCGGAACGTACAGCGTCATTGAAAGGACACCGTTGGGCATTGACCGGATCATCAGGGAGCTGCAGGCCATGCAGGCAGGCGGGGCGGTATTCTACCTTGACGCCCCGGTATCCAACTCCGGCAGGCTGAAAACATGCCTTGCGGAAGAAGCGGAAAAGCTTGGTTTCCCGATTGATATCCGCATGGTGCATAACGCGGATACAGAACTCAAAAAGTGTGACCACGTCATCAGCGGCGATGCCGTCATCCTGGAGGAATGCGTCAGTTGGTACAACCTCTACGACAGGCTGCTGGCGGGTGTGAAGGATCCATGGATCGTGGAAATCAATGTTTCAACGTGAAAAGAAGAACTTTTGAAATGGATGCAGAAAGAAGTGTGATATGATACCCCACACAAGGAGGCAGGAATATGAGTAATCGGAAAACAACAACGCGGGATCTGACCGAAGGCAATATTGCCGTGCAGATCCTGATGTTCTCATTGCCGCTGATGTTCGGCAATATCTTCCAGATGCTGTACAACACGGTCGACTCGATCGTCGTCGGCAACTTTGTCGGAACCCAGGCCCTGGCCGCGGTCGGTGCCACCACGATGATCGTCAATCTGTTTGTCTTTTTCTTCAACGGGTTCTCCACCGGTGCCGGTGTCGTCATCGGCAATCTGTTCGGGGCCGGCAAGCACACCCGTCTGCATGAGGCCATTGAAACCATCATGGCCGCATCCTTCATCCTGTGCGCTGTCTTTACGGTCATCAGTATCCTGCTGGTGAAGCCGATGCTGGCGATGATGGCAACTCCGGCTGATGTCATGGAGGATGCTGCTCTGTATCTGCGGATCTACTTTGCCGGCATTTCGGGCTTGTTGATCTATAACATCGGCAGCGGCATTCTGCGGGCGGTAGGTGATTCGACAAGGCCTTTGTACTTCCTGATCATCACATCCATTCTGAACATTGTCCTGGATCTGGTGTTTGTTATCGTCTTCCATATGGGAATTGCCGGCGTGGCACTGGCCACCATTGTCGCCCAGGCGGTATCGGCGGTAATGATCCTCTATCTGCTGTTAACGACAAAGGACGTCTACCGGTTTACCTTTGCCGGCATGACCCTGGATCGGGAAGTCCTCTCCCGGATTGTCGCGGTCGGCCTTCCGGCTGCCATCCAGTCGGTGATCACTTCCTTCTCCAATGTCTTTGTCCAGGCGTATATCAACTATTTCGGATCCGGCGTCATGGCGGGCTGGAGCTGTTACAACAAGATTGACATGTTCATCATGCTGCCGATGAGCTCAATGGCTCTGGCAGCGACGACGTTTGTCTCGCAGAATATGGGGGCCGGCAAGATGAAGCGGGTCAGGGATGGTACGATTACGGCGGTGCTCTTATCAACAGCGGTGACCGGGGTTATCGGCATTGTCATCTTCCTGTTTGCCCCGCAGTCTGTCAGTCTGTTTACCAGGGACGCGGAAGTCATTCAGTATGGTGCCACTTTCCTGAAGGTGAACATCTTCTTCCTGCTGTTCAACTGCATGAGCCATGTCCTGGCCGGCGCGATGCGCGGCCAGGGTGATTCCAGAGCGCCCATGGTCATCATGTTAATCGGGTTTGTGGCCGTCAGGCAGGCGTACCTGTTCATCATGACAAGGTTCATTTCCAACACGCCGGTGACGGTTGGCCTGGGCTACCCGGTCGGCTGGATGGTGACGTTTGCGATGATCTTCATCTACTACTTCCGCACTGCAAAAACGAAATAGAAAAAAAGAGCCGGAAGGCTCTTTTCAAACGGGAATTATTTCAGGATGCCGGTGATTTTCGTCAAAGACATAAGTCTTTTCATTGATGGTCTTTTCACCCTTGGCCATGGCGCCGGTGACCAGGTCATAGTAGTATACGCCGTTATCATCCGCATACCAGCCTTTGATCATCTGGCCGTACCTGTCATAACGGACCCACTTGCCGTCAGGATCTCCATCACCCTGGATGACATACGGCATCCAGACTTCCTTATTGCAGGCAACCGCGCCGTTGTCATTGGCATCCAGCCAGTACCAGGCATCGGAGTTCTCATCGTAGATTTCCCTGCCTCTTTCGAGCTTGTCAAACTGGGTGTCCCAGATGTTCAGCGGATCGCCGCAGACACCCTGCTGCACGCCGTTTTCGAACCAGTAAAGCTTTTCATCAATCTTCCTGAGGCTGATTTCAGAACCTTCGTCATTTCTGAAGCCGGTGTAGCCCTTGCCCCATGTGTGGTCCTTGGCAAAGTTAGTGACGGATTCTCTCCAGACACCCCAGTCATGGGCACCGCCGAGAACATCAATGTCATACGCAACGCCGAGGGTATCCAGCTTGTCTTTGAGGCCGGCCGTTGTTCTGACGCCGGAAGCACTGCTGTAATATGCCATGTCGATCATGCCTGCTGTCAGGTAGATGTGCTTTGTCTTGAGTTCTTCAAGATCCTTGACTTCCATATCCGGGACATTGGCACCGGAGAAGCAGCCATAGTAGTTGAACAGGTCTGTGCTGTACTGCAGAATGGTGCTGGTTGTCAGGGAACCCATGGACAGGCCGCACAGAGCTCTTCCTTCAGCATCCTTGTTAACGCTGTAGTTTTCTTCTACAAACGGGATGATGGCACTTCTGAAGTTTTCGGTGATGTCATCGAAGAGCCATGTTCTGCCGCCTCTGTCCGGTTCGCCGTTGGATCCTGCGTAGTA
>JAFWCP010000458.1 GCA_017536845.1 Solobacterium sp.
CTTATAGGATACGGTTCACATGCGAATGAAGTCGCCAAGCAGAAGCTTGAAGCTGACATTGACATGGCGCGTCAATTCCTTATAGGATACGGTTCACACCGACGCTGGAATCGACACCGGAGCCAATCGAAGAACGCGTCAATTCCTTATAGGATACGGTTCACGGTGACTAGCCTGTATGTTGCCGTTGTGGGGGGGCGAGCCGGTGCGTCAATTCCTTATAGGATACGGTTCACTGACCGGCACGGGCAGCTCGCTGGAGTGGCAAACTCTTTGGAGTGCGTCAATTCCTTATAGGATACGGTTCACTTGGTATGTACGGGAGCGTGGCCAATCGCCGCGATCTATGCATGCGTCAATTCCTTATAGGATACGGTTCACTAGTCCGGAAGAATATGAACTCATTGATTACGTGTTAAATCCGTGCGTCAATTCCTTATAGGATACGGTTCACAATCTGAAGGAATTCTAGGAGAAGGAGACGGCGAGCCGTCAGCCGGCGTCAATTCCTTATAGGATACGGTTCACAAGGAAACAATCCGAGAGGAGTTTGGAAAACTCCTGGACAAAGAAGCGTCAATTCCTTATAGGATACGGTTCACGTGTCGGAAAACGGCGAGTTATTCGCCGTATGGCAAACAGGGAAGCGTCAATTCCTTATAGGATACGGTTCACGAGGAATCAATAAAGTGATCCCGGCTGCCAAGCAGACCGTTGCTGACGTCAAGATGCGTCAATTCCTTATAGGATACGGTTCACGAGCAGATAAAGCATGGGATAAGATCGTGGCAAAACAGGAAGAAGACAATGGGTAGCGTCAATTCCTTATAGGATACGGTTCACGAGAGAGAGCAGGCAAGAAAGAGGCTTGCGGAAATTTATAACGAATGCGTCAATTCCTTATAGGATACGGTTCACAACAGTGTTTTCACTGCTTCGTGGAGATTATAACATCAATTTTAGTCAATTACTACCATTTTTTCGCGGTCAACCCCCGGGCTGTTGCGTGACTCGCTACACTGCACAAACCCTTATATTTCCTGGCACTGTGAGTACTTGAGTCTATATAGTGAAAAGAGGCCGTGAGGTTGACCGTTTGTAAGCGTTTACATTTGCCGTTTTTGGGCCATTTTCGCGGTCAACCCCCATTCGATCAAAAGCCTCATATTGCGCTTTCGAGTCATTATTTGCGTAAAAGCCTTCTGTATGCTACATTTTCAAAAAATACTAGTTTTCCACAGCAGAATTGTTCATCTTTAGTGTTTGATTCTCAAGGGAACAAAAAACAGGTTGACCGACCGTAAGAAGACAGAAAAGCAGGCTTGAATTAAGACATAAACCTGCTTGACATCTGTATATTTCTAAATGTTTTTTTGATTTTCTTATTTCAATTCTCGTATTCTCTCCTGTCTAATTGGTAAGGAGGATCTTCACCATGATTGAAGAACTGTTTACAGACAATAACACTCGATCCGCTTTGGATTACCTGCTTAACAAGAACAGCAGCAACACCGGCTATGACGGCATGACAATCACCCAATTGCCAAATTACCTGGAGTTAAACAAAAAGGCCTTGTTCAGCAGTATTCGTGACGGCACATATCACCCTGGATATGTCACGCAGTTTGACCTTGTTGGCAAGAACGGCAAGACAAGGCCAATCTCCAAATTCAACACCATCGACAGATATGTCGCCCAGCTTGTCTATCAGGTCATCTACCCTGTCATTGATCCCCTGATGGGACCGGAATCTTATGCATACCAGAAGGGAAAAAGCGTATTACAGGCAGTACAGGCTTGTCGGGACCATATCCTTGATGATCACAGTCATGTTGTGCTCATTGACTTTCATGACTTCTTCGGCACCATTGACCATACCATCCTGAAAAACATCCTGGATAAAACCATCCATGACAGCACACTGACGGAACTGGTCATGAAGATTGTCACCTGTGACGTTCTGATCAACCACCAGATTCATCACATCACCCGAGGAATCCTGCAGGGATGCAGTCTTTCCCCCATCCTCAGCAATCTCTATCTCAATGAACTTGATACATACATCAGGGATCTGCAGATACCCTTTGTCCGTTATGCCGATGATATCAAGCTGTTTGCCAAAGATGCTGAAGAGGGAATCATCATCCTTTCTTCCATTGCTACCTTCTGTGACAAGTATCTCAAGCTCACATTGAACGACAACAAGAGCGGAGTATTCCCTGCTCTGTCTGTACGATATTTTGACTACACCATGAAACGGGAGAAAAACAAATCCATTATCCTGAACAGGCATCACAGAGTGAGCCAGACAGGCTGGTACAGGGAATGGACACCGAATGCCTTAAGTGTGGACAACGGCAGTTTCCATATCATGGAAGACGGAATTCTGAATAAGAAAGATCTCACTTTGCTTTTTGAAAACGAAGACATGAAACAATACTTCCCTGTAGAAGCTGTCAACGAAATGAATGTCTACGCCAACATGGTGTACTCCAACACCCTGTTTTCCCTTATGAACCAGAAAAGAGTTACCGTCAACATGTTTGATGACCATGGTTCATACATCGGTTCCTTCTTTCCCGCCTCCTCCTACTCTTCCTTTGACCTGCTTGTCCATCAGGTCAATACTTATACAGATTCAGAAAAGCGTCTTCAATATGCAAAGATCATGGAAACAGCCGGCATCAGAAACATGATGGCCGTACTGCGTTATTACCGCAAACACAAAACAGACAACAGGCTGTCAGATACCGTCTCCGAGCTGAATACGGTCATTCAGAAGATCAGCAATGCCACAAGCATCAATGACCTGATGATGCTGGAAGCCAAAGCCAGACAGAAGTACTATTCATGCTTCAACATCATCCTGGAAGATTCAGGCTTTGTTTTCAGCAATCGTACCAGAAGGCCTCCTCAGGACGCTGTCAACGCCATGCTCAGCTTCGGCAATACCTTCCTGTATAACCGCATCCATTCCCTGATCCAGAGAACCAGGCTGGATGAAAGAATCTCCTTCATCCATTCTGCCACAAAGAGGACAAACAGCCTTTGTCTAGGCCTTGCTGATATCTATAAACCCATTCTCATCGACAGGACTGTCTTTACCATGATCAACCGGAAAATGCTGGATCCTGAGAATGACTTTGATCATGTATCAGACAACGGCATCTACATGACCCATGTTGCCATGGTAGAATTTGTCAAAATTCTGAAAACCAAACTGTCTACTACCGTAAAGCTCTCAGACAAGACAATCCTTGCCTACATTGCCGTCATCCGCGACGATATCAGAAAACTTGCAAGAGCCCTGGAAAATGACAACCCGGCTCTGTTTGAACCGTTTATCCAGAAGGTTTAACAAAGATGTTTGTCATTGTATCCTATGACGTATGTAAGATCCATGCTGCCAAAGCACTGAAGACATGCCGCAAATACCTGACGCATGTTCAGGAATCTGTTTTCGAAGGCAGTCTTTCAGAAGCACAGTTGAAACGTATGATGAAAGAACTGGACGGAATTCTCAGCCCCACTGATGATGCCTGTACGATTTATGTCATGGAATCAACCCGTTTCTGCACAAAACAATCCATCGGAAAAGTCACTTCTGCAGCTGAAACTGTGATTGAAAGCCGCAAAGATGAACCGGAATAATACCCGTGCCTGATCAGACACGGGTATTCTCTTTTACAATTCCTGACTCTGTTTAGAGCTGTGATATTTGAGGACTCTCGTCCGGCTCATTCTTTGGCCACGGGAACAGTTCAGGGTCATAATAATAGCTGGTGTCTCCTTGATTCAGGTGTGTTATTGTCTTATAGCCCATTATCTGACCGTATTTATTGGTTGTCGCATTGTCCTGCAAATCTGTTCCATTTCCTTGCTGACACTTCCAATTTTTACTACTCTTGCATGGCGTAAATCTTCCGCAAGTTTCAAAAATCCACTATCGCACCACCAGTTAAATGAACCACCAAGTAGCGGCGCCGCCTGAGTCATCCTCTGGGGAATAAACTAATTTATCACTTTCAGTTCGATAGTCATCATCAACAACAGCTTTCAGGTCCTTCACAAGACAACCTCATGTTCAACGGCAATGCCAGGAGATCGTCAAATACTAGAGATAGCCATGTATTCTCTGATCCCTTTAGTCTCTTATTTCATAGAGATGAATCATCTGATGCCAAAAACGTCAATACGCGATTCCTGCATTGACTATTTCCGCCAGAACATTTCATTTATCTGCTTCATCTCGATATTATATCGGTCATCTGACCATCATTCATGATCCTGTATGATCTGCAAATCAACAGATACTTCTTCATCTCTCGGCCGGCAGCGGATCACCTGCACGACATCAGGACAAGGATCAGGGATGGTAATGTCATTGCCGCTGATCTGAGCTTCCAGGATATTGCCTGCTGTCTTTTTCACGACAATCTCAGCATCCTCATTCCACCTCTTCAGCAATGATTCCACCCGGGACTGATCCACTCATCATCACCTCCTTCCAGCTCATTCATCTTTTCCATGTTGACGATAACCTTTACTCTGTCGCCATCCAGACGGGAAACATCAATGCCTTTGCTTACGCCGAAGATGTCCTGAATCATCTTTTCATCCGATAGTTCAACACTGTCACCGATTAACGCAATCTGCCAGATGTTCTGAAACAAAGGATGCGGCTTTACGCGCATGACACAGTTCTTCAGCTTTTCCGAGATCCTTGTCGTCAGTTCCTTCAGCCTGTTATATCTCTTCAAAGAAACCCTTGTTTCCTGATGGTTCAGATAATCACGCAGCACATCCATGCACACGCTTTCCAGTTCCGTTTCTGTCATCATTCTGAATTCCTCCTTTACTTTTTAGACAGCATTCACAGCCGGATTGAAATACCAATGACAAAGAATTTCAGAATTCTTCCTTTACCCTGTCTAAAAAGTGCAGGAAGTCATTCCCCGCACCATTTCATACCCCCTCTTTTGATAAACAGCCCGGCTGATCCTCCCTGCCGGGCTGTTTTCATTGAGACTGATACAATGACACCAAATTCTCTGTCATTCCTTTCATGAAAAAAGGATCCATGTCCAACGGATCAGATGACAAAGCATCTGTGCCGCAGGATCATGGATCCTATGATAAGCACGGCAAGCGAAGGCAGCGTGAAATACGGCCTGGCAATAAAGTCATACCTCAGCAATGTGGATACCCCTTCCGGTAACAAGGTCAGCACCATGACCAGCAGGACGATGAATCCTGCCGCATGGATGCCCCGCATCCTGCGCCCAGCATTCATGGCAGCCAGTTCAAAAAACCTCAAAACCACCATATCCGCAATAACCTTCAATACAAGATATGCCCATAAAGGCAATGAGGAAGCAATTCCCAGGCTGTCCCGCACCGTCTGAGCCAGAGAGCCCACTTCATAATTGTTGAAAATCTTATAGGCATGGAAGCCATACACAATCCCATACATCAGAATCCCGAAGAACAGGAAATATCTTAAATGCCTTTTCAGGAAGACCTCCTTGCCTTTCTTTGTCGCATAGTACATCTTCCACAGCCCTGTCCGATAGACCGGTGATATTACAGCAATAATCCAGATGCATACCGGTGCTAAGAACAGCACCCACCGCACATATCCGCTTAAGGAGCCATTCCTGTTGACCAGCAGTTCCAGACCGGTATTGTCCGCATAATACGAAGCACCGGCATCTTTGAGATGCTGGATTTCCGCATTCACCCTTTCCGTCATCGGCAGCTCGGCCGCAACGGTATAGAAGCGGTACAGTTCTTCCTGCTCTTCCACCGACAGCTCATCTAGCCGGGCTGACATTTCCTGTGCCTTGACAGACGCCTGCCGCATCTCTTCAAGGTCAGCTTCCAGCCTGTCCAGCATATTACTGTCAATCGGGCCATAATACTTCTTTGCGCATGCTTCATACTGCAAGGCTTCCGCCGTCTTTGTCACTTCATAACGCATGGCATCAGACAGGCAGTAGACAAACACTGCCAGAAGGATCACGATTCCCTTCCTTGTGCCCAAAAGATTCTTCAGCCAGTAAAGCCCCACTGTCCGGAAACGGAAGGTTCTCATTTCATTCTTCCTGTGCCTGCTTCTGGTGGGATGGTTATAGACAAGCAGGACAATGAAACACAGTACCGGTATCATACCTGCTGCTGTGACCACCTGCAGGAATGGATAAATCCCTTCCGAATCAAGCATGGACGATGTCAGGATGGTATAGAGGTTCCAGCTCTTTAAGAAAGCAAGCGGTGATCCCATGCTCATGAACAGCTGCACCAGATATTCGGCAATAAAGACAATGACAAAGAAGGTAAGGCTTACGCCGATGTTCCTGTTCTTCTCCAGCAGGATGACAAATTCCCAGAGGACGGCAATGACAAGCAGAAACTTCAGCCCGCTCAGCCATATGTAATAAACAAGGATATCAGACCTGATATTGTATTGGAGATATCCGGTGACCGTCTGAATCTGTTTTGACAGGTCAGCACCGGTTACAAGCATGGCATCAATACAGGCCAGTGTATACAGGATGTAAAGGACAGATAAGATACAGGCAATGACCTGCAGCTTGATAAAAGCACGTTTCTTTTCCTGTGTCTTAGTCGCGTTGTACATCCTGCCGACATGGTTTTCATGGTCATCATGGATGATGCTGTATACAAGAACCAGGCCAGTCAGAAGATAGACAAAAGGAAAGTATTTCTGAGAATCCAGCACACCCAAGATTACCCGGTCATCCTGGAATTCCGTTTCTTCTTCCAGCAGGGAACTGACAACTGCCATTTCCCTTTCAATCACCTTTTTCCTTTCCGCAAAGAGTTCGGAATTCACCTGGCCGCTCAGGATATCCATCCTTTTTTCCAGAACCTGGGAATATTCCTCCTGATACCGCAGCCTTGCACTTTCATTCCCCTCAGCATTCAGAATCTGGAATACAGACAGAAAAGAAACCACGATGAAAACAAGCACCGCAGTTAAGATAAACCGGTTGTGAAAAGCTCTGCTGAATTCCCCTTTGAACATACCATTACCCCAGCCATGCCAGATAGACGTCTTCCATTGTTGCCGGAACTTCTCTTTCATACGTCTGATCCGAGATAAAGCGGATCTGGATCTTTCCCTCAGCAGCCATGCGGTTGACGATCCTGGCTGAAGGGTCAGACTGGATCAAAGACAGATCTTCGGTTTCATAGACATGCGTTGCCGCCATCAAAGCTTCCTGCCTTTCAACAGTCAGGACTTCCCCCTCCTTCATCATGATGATCTGGTCGGCAATAAACTCAACATCCGAAATCACATGCGTGGCAATCAGAATAATCTTCTCCCCGGCAATATCCGCAATGATATCCCGGAAGTTTTTTCTTTCCACGGGATCCAATCCTGCTGTAGGTTCATCCAGCAAAAGGATCTGCGGATCATTCAATAATGCCTGGGCAATTAATACACGCTGCCGCATACCGCCGGAAAGACTCTCCAGCCTCCTGTTTCTGACATCCGCAAGATTCAGATTCTTTAATAATGCATGGATTTTCTTTGCCGGTTTCTTCACTTCCTTCATGGCAGCCATATAGAACAGGAATGTACGGACATTCATTTCCAATGATAACGTCTGCTGCTGAGGCATGTAGCCAAGGACTTCCCTGTATTTACTGCCAAGCTTATGGATATCCTTCCCATTCCAGAGCACTTCTCCTTCATCATAGTCTAAAGTGGTTGTAAGGATATTCATCAAAGTAGACTTCCCAGCCCCGTTCTGACCCAGCAGGCCATAAATGCCCGGTTTCAGAACCAGGCTGAGATCTTTGATGGCACGGACTTTTCCATAGTTTTTCCGCAGATGTTCGATCTTCAATTCATTCATACAGTCAATCCAGATAACGACAGGCACCGGTATCACAATCACAGCTGTAATACCGGATATTCTCTCCCTCATAGCAGAAACCGATGATCTGGCCATCCGCAATTCTGACAACAGGCGAAAAATCGCTGGTCACCGTGATATTGCCGGCACTTGTCTGGCCCTTTAATGTCTTAGAAGGAACAATGGTCTTCAGTTCTTTAAAAGATCCATCATAAACCTTGTATTCCATGACCTTCTCATTGCCGGAGAAGGTGTAAACATGTTCCTCATCAAAATACACAGGAACTTCTTTTTCATCATCAAAAAGAACCTTGCCGGAAAGATCAGCCAGATAGAAATGATAGCCTTCAGGATCCCCTTCATCTTCACCATGCTCATAATAGGAAATCCTGCCATTGTTCTCAAAGATAAACTCTTTTCCCCTGAGCCATTCCAGTTCCTTTGTTTCATACTTCCCGCCAAGCTTCATGACGTACGTCCTGTTCCCATCCGCAGCATTTGTCAGGAAGTAAACAGAGTCCCCATCCGCATGAAACCTGACAACCAGTGTATCAAGATCCTTACGGGCAGCTTCCTTGCCGTCTTTCGAATAGATATGGATAACACCGGAAGTCCCATTCTCTTCCGCAACAACCAGATACCCCTTCTGTATGACATAGTCTATTGGCTGATAATCCACTTCCAGCAAGGTTGTACGACTGTGCTTGTCAATGGATATGGCATTGATCCTGTATCTGCTTTCCCCTTCCGTATTGGTATAGTTGGTCAGATACACCATCTGGTCCCCATAAATATAAACAGGCTGCGTGACATACACATTCTCCGCATACTTCTCCATAGGACCTGTTTTCTGAGAAGCAGGCAAATCATCCTTGATGGACAATTCCTCAAAAAACACAGGATCCTTCATATTCTCATAATAGACAACACCATTCCGGCTGATGACAAACAATCCCTTTCCATATGCAGCAGGCTGATCAGTCATCGCCTGAAACCATGACCTCTGTGCCATGGGGCTGATTGTTGCTTCTTCTGTCTTATTTCCCGCACACCCGCTTGTCATAAGCATGCATGCCATTACAATTCCGAAAATCTTCTTCATTTTCTGCCTTTCTATTGCCATCCCATCCACGAGACAGACTTCCTAAAGTATAGCAGTTTTTAACGTGTGCGATATTTAAGCTTTCTTCAATTCTGTGTTCTTTTGAAATGGCAGTAAAAGAAGATTGGAAGGTTTTGGGATGGAGAAGGGTTTGCATATACAGGGCAATACTTTCCAATGTCATTAAGCCAACTGATCTGCCCTACATGAATTCCTGTTCGATCATCAAATTCAAACTCAATTAAAAAGCCATAGCGAGTATGGCATATTAGAGGATTCCTTATATGGTACGGTTCACTATATGGTAGGAGAGATTATTCTGGAAGTCGTGGTTCTTGTATGTCAATTCCTTATATGGTACGGTTCACCGGCAACGGCAACGGCAACAACGGCACTGGTGGCAACGCCAACATCGCGTCAATTCCTTATATGGTACGGTTCACATTTGGTTTCGAACTTTAATTGTCGCGTCTTTTGTTGTGCGTCAATCCCTTATATGGTACGGTTCACTTCAAAAAGCGGCTACTGCAGCAGGCCCAGCACACTGAAAAGCGTTCTGCGTCAATCCCTTATATGGTACGGTTCACGAGACGAGAAAGTTTTCCTCAGAAGACTTTATAATCTTGAGAAAAGGCGTCAATCCCTTATATGGTACGGTTCACGGGTTTATTCTTTTACTTATGGCCTGGGGCGCTGTGTGCCCCGAAGGCGCGTCAATCCCTTATATGGTACGGTTCACAACAGTGTTTTCACTGCTTCGCGAAGATTATAACATTAATTTTAGTCAATTACTACCTCTTTTTTGCGGTCAACCCCCGGGCTGTTGCGTGACTCGCTACACTGCACAAACCCTTATATTTCCTGACATTGTGAGTATTTGAGTCTATATTGTAGAAAGCAGTCAGGAGGTTGACCGTGCTCCTGAATACGTATGATAGTCATTGTATTCGCCCATAAATCAAAAGCGATGACTGCCTGCCATCGCCTGTTTATTCCTCTGTTTCCTCCTGGGTAAATACAATATCCTCTTCATTAATCCAGCCTGTATGCAGCTCATCAGACTGATTGACGGTATACTCAACATAATACCATTCACCCTCCTGTGCATACACCTCTGCCAGCACCCTGCCGGTTAACCTGTCTTCTACCCCGCTGCTGAGATCCGGCTGGTAGTAGATGGTATCGGTAATCGATGCCTTGCCAAGGTATTGATAGACAAGCGGATACTTTTCAAGAAACTTGTTCTTCCAGAGATCAACATGCTCCAGCACTGCCGCATATCCTGTTAACATGCCGCCTCTGACCCAGCCGGCTTTTTGCTGATAATGGCAATGGAGCCATACTTCATCCTCAACAACTACATATTTATCTACCGGAACCGTTTCCCCATCCGGGATCTGGATTACGATCTCAGACGCATACCTTAACGGCTGGTCCCGTAAAGGAAGGTAATTGCTGTCGGTTTTGACCCTCAGAGTGCACTCAATATTATGACTGCCGTCATCCTGCTCATAACGGAAATCCTGATATGATGCATACCCTGGTATGACTTCATCATCCGCCGTACGCACATCCATGCCTGCCGCTATGAAGACTGATACATCATCCAGATTATCAACTGTTTCCCCGGTAAACTCCCATTCATTGTTCTCATCAAGCCGATAGATGGCAAAGGACGCCGGTGAATCAGCTTCAATGCTGTGGCCGTTGAGGAGGAAGAAGTTCTCTTCTTCCGCATCAATGCCTGCTGCCCGGAAAGAAGATTCTTCATCCAGATAGATCATCCAGTACGGATATTCATAAAAAGACCGCACTATCGTTTCGGAACTGCTTCGGACAGCCATTTCCGGCACATTCGTACGGCTGAACATTCCGTTGAGGATGGTGCAGATATAACCGATAAACAGAAGCGAAACACCGATGAAGATAATGAACATGATATCTTCTGCCGATCTCTTTTTCCGCTTCTGTTTCCCTGTATTCTTCATGCCTGATACTCCTGTCGGTATTGTATCAGGAATTCAAAGTGATGATTTTTAAGATTGTCTATTCAATCGGACGACCGGCCAGCTTTTCCAGGAATCTCTCCAGCCAGCCCGGTTTTTCATTCTGCCTTGACGGTGCCTTATACCGCATTCTTTCAGCATGAATGCCTTCTTCATCAACCTTTACCAGCATATAGGAAGGATGGGTGCCGTCACGGTTATGATACACAGACCCCGGATTCAGCAGGCGGATGCCCTGCTGCACCGTATCCTGATACACATGCACATGGCCGAAGAAGACCGTGTCACAGTTCTCCCTCTTCGCATGTTCCAGCATGGCAGCATACTTGAAATACTGGATGAATTCCTTATGTCCATGACAGACCAGAATCCTGTGCCCGTTCACTTCCAGAATCATCAGCTCAGGCATATCCGCATCCGCAAGACTGTCATGATTGCCCTTTACAGCAAGATACCCTTCCAGTTACGCTGTCTGCATTTCACTGTCGCCAAGATGGATCAGATAGTCATAGTCCTGATACAGCTCTTTCAGATATGCCAGTGATTCCCGATCACCATGGCTGTCACTGACCAGCAGGATGTTTACCGGTGCCATATATCATCTTCCTTTCCTGCCCATTATACCGTACCGGAAGAAATTCCTGTCCCTTCATGCTTCAGAGGGTATTGCCGGCGGGTGATGGCAGCCTGACGGTATTTCAGCGGCGATATCCCCGTCATGGCAGAAAACCTTGTGCTGAAGGAAGCATCATCCGAAAACCCTGTCCGCATGGCAATCTCATGAACCGTGAGGTCCGTGACTTCCAGATACTCCTTTGCCCGGGTAATCCGCAGGGAAAGGAGATAGTTGTACGGCGTGGTTCCCATATACTGCCGGAACAGCCGCATATAGTAAGCCTTTGACATATGGGCAATCTCCAGCAGAGTACTGATATCCACGTTTTCCGTACAGTGCTGACGGATGTAATCCACCGATTCCATGATCAGCTTCTGATTGCCGGATACCGATACCGCAGCTGCCAGAACCAGGTCGGTCAGGATCTGATGGATCAGAAGACTTTCTGATAAAATCATCTCCGAAGAGGTATTCTCAAGATCTTTCAGCAGTACATCAAAACGGCTCTGGACAGAAGTTCCCAGCCTTGCCGGAGTGTTCTTATGTTCCGGTATGAGCAGCTCTTCCATTGCCTTCACCCCGGCCCCGTCCACATGGACCCAATAGTGTGTCCAGATGCCGGACTGCGGGTCTGTGCTGTAGGACTGCGGCGAGCGGCAGTTGATGAACAATGCCTGCCCGGGCAGCAGCCTGACGGCTGTATTGTTCTGAACAACCATCCCACAGCCTTCAATGGTATAGAACAGCAGGTAGCTGTCTTTAAAATCACGCACGGTGTTGAAATTCACCCCGGCATAGAAGATACCCGCCTCGGTGCAGTAATACGGCTGTTTTCGTGCAAATCCCGACGGTGTTGTCCTTAGCCACAGACTCCCCTCGGCAATGTCAAGATTGTAAACAAGCATATATCCTCCGGTAGACTTTTTCAAAAAAAGCTGATACTTATCACAATGGTAACACACTTTGAAACCGCTATACTAAAGACACAGACAAAAAGGTCTGGAAAAAGGAGAAAGATATGACCAGGTATCATCTGACTGTGGACATCGGTGCTTCTTCGGGAAGGCACATCATCGGCTTTCTGGAAGACGGGAAAATTCATCTCAGGGAAATCTATCGTTTTGAAAACAGGCTGGTCGAAAAAGACGGCCACCTCTGCTGGGACCTGGACGGCCTTGCCGCCCACGTCAAAGAAGGCATCCGTGCATGCAGAAGGCAAGGCTATGTCCCTTCCAGCATGGGCATTGATACCTGGGCTGTGGACTTTGTCCTGTTAGACAAAGACGGCAGCAGGATCTCTGATCCGGTTGCCTACCGTGACAGCCGCACCGACGGCATCCGGGAAGAGCTGGAAGCTGACCATATCCTGTCCTTTGCGGAACACTATGAAAGAACCGGCATCCAGTATCAGAAATTCAATACCGTCTACCAGCTGCTGGCTCTGAAGAAAGAACATCCCGAACAGCTGGAAAAAGCAGAAACCCTGCTGATGATACCGGATTACCTGCATTATCTGCTGACCGGCGTCAAGGCACAGGAATATACCAATGCCACAACCACCGCCCTGGTCAATGCCATGACAAGGCAATGGGATACAGCCCTCATC
>JAFWCP010000459.1 GCA_017536845.1 Solobacterium sp.
AGCTGCTGGTCAAAGTAGCCGGGATCGATCTGGTGGCCATAGAGATACGAACCGCCCAGCGGCTTTACCAGTTCCATCAGGGTTTTGACAAAGGTGGATTTGCCGGTGCCGTTGTCGCCGATGACAGCCACCCGGTCCCCTCTTCGCATCTTCAGCGAAATCGTGCAGAGCACGGAATCGTAGCCGATCTGCAGGTTCTCGACTTCCAGCACGCGCTCGCCGCCCTTGCGCTCGGGGGTGAATTTCGCGTGGAAGGTCTTATCATCCGCCTTCTCCAGTTCGATCTTTTCCATCCGGTCAAGATACTTGATCTTGGACTGGGCGAAGGCAGCCTTGTTTTTCTTATAGCGGAATTTCTCGATCAGCGCCTGGAGCCGTTCAATGTCCTTCTGCTGGCGGACATACGCCGCCTGGATGCGTTCCAGGTCATTGGCTTTCTGGCTGGCGTAGGAGCTGTAATTGCCGGTATAGCGCTTCATCTTCCCGTATTCCATATCGTAGACGACATCCGCCGCCCGATCCAGGAACATCCGGTCATGCGATACCATGACCACCGCTTTGGGATAGCCGCGGACATAGCTTTCCAGCCATTCGATGGCATGCAGGTCAAGATGGTTGGTCGGCTCATCCAGCAGCAGTATATCGGGCTTGCTTAACAGGAGCTTGACAAAGGCAATACGGGTTTTCTGGCCGCCGGAAAACTCCCCGACTTTCCGCTGCAGGTCACTGATATCAAACCCGAAACGGGTAAAGACCGTCTTCATCTCCGCTTCCCAATGGTAGCCGCCGGCAGCTTCGTAGTCTTCCTGCACCCGGGCATACTGGTCCAGCACCCGGTCATCAGGATCGTTCAGCAGGGCTTCTTCCAGCTCTTCAAGACGCTGCTGCAGGTCAAAGACCTTCTGAAACACTGTCCTGAGCTCTTCTTCGACGGTAAAGTCATCGTGTTCAAGAACTTTCTGGGCCAGATAGCCGATGACGATGCCGTTCTGCTTTGTTATGGTGCCGGCATCAAAGTTCTCTTCTCCGCACATGCAGCGCAGGAAGGTTGTCTTGCCGCAGCCGTTGCGGCCGACAAGCGCGATTTTCTCGTTGCCTTTGATTTCAAAGACCACATCTTCAAAGACGGTTTCCGCCCCATAGTATTTGGCAGCTTTTGCTACCTGGTACAGCATAATTCACCTCCTGAAAAATGGGAATGTCGCCATTCCCATTGAAATGTTCAGAATAACA
Source organism: Solobacterium sp. (assembly GCA_017536845.1). The sequence goes on from JAFWCP010000459.1 coordinate 1,234, forward strand.
GATTGCGCGGCGTACGGGCAAACGGAATGACATCGCGGATGTTTTCCATGCCGGTGATGTACATGATGAAACGTTCGAAGCCGACGCCGAAGCCGGCATGCTGGCAGCCGCCGTAACGGCGCAGGTCAAGATACCACTGCAGGCCGTCCTTGCTCATGCCCATGTCGTCCATCTTCTTTTCCAGCACGTCGAGACGCTCTTCTCTCTGTGAGCCGCCGACCAGTTCGCCGACGCCCGGCACCAGCAGGTCGCAGGCGGCGACGGTCTTGCCGTCATCGTTCTGGCGCATGTAGAACGCCTTGATTTCACTCGGATAGTTGATCAGGAAGGTCGGGCCCTTGACATACTTTTCGGTGATGTATCTTTCGTGCTCGGTGTTGAGGTCCATGCCCCAGTAGATGTTGTTGTTTTCGAATTCCACATCTGCCTTCTTGAGGATTTCGATGGCCTCGGTATACGGCATACGGACAAAGTCGGCATTGACAACGTTGTTAAGCCTTTCCAGCAATGTCTTATCAATCCGCTCATTGAAGAATTTCATTTCTTCCGGGCAGGCCTGCAGCACATAGCCGATGCAGTACTTGACCAGGTCTTCAATGACATCCATATCATAGTCCAGGTCGGCAAACGCCATTTCCGGCTCGATCATCCAGAATTCGGCCGCGTGGGTTGTCGTGTTGGAGTTTTCGGCACGGAAAGTCGGGCCGAAGGTATAGATATCGCGGAAGGCCATGGCAAAGGCCTCACCCTGCAGCTGGCCGGAAACGGTCAGGGAAGCATGTCTGCCGAAGAAGTCTTCGTCATACTTGTCATCCTTGCGGGTTGTAACAGTAAAAGTTTCGCCGGCGCCTTCGGCATCGTTGCCGGTGATGATCGGCGTGTTGACATAGACAAAGCCCTGCTCCTGAAAGAAGGTATGGATGGCCATGGCCAGAGCGCTCCTGACCCTGAAGACCGCCGCGAATGTGTTGGCGCGGGGACGCAGGTGGCCGATTTCTCTTAAATACTCAAAGGTATGGCGCTTCTTCTGCAGCGGGTAGGTGTTGTCGCAGGCACCTTCGAGAATGATCTCGGCGGCCTGGATTTCGAACGGCTGCTTCATATCCGGGGTCGGCACGTATTTGCCGATGACGGAAATCGCCGTGCCGGTCAGGTATTTCGTAACTTCCTGGTAGTTGGCCAGATCCGGTGTATAGACAATCTGCACGTTGTCAAAGAAAGAACCGTCGTTCAGAGCGATGAAAGATACATTCTTGGAAACGCGGTTCGTGCGAATCCACCCCTGCAGCATGACATAATCCAGCTGCTCCTTTTCGACGATATCGCCGTTTCTGGTCATTTCAAACAAATCACGTACACTGTATTCAGTTGTCATCATCTTCTATCCCTCCTGTTTGTTCATGTTGTTTGTTTCAAAGACAAGTTCCTGGATGCTTGACACCACATCGATGTGGCGTACATGCACATGGTCGGGCACCTTGAACATGCCGACCGCAAAGCTGACAATGCCGCGGATGCCGTTTTCCACGAGCAGGTCAACTGTTTCCTGTTCCCTTTCGGAGATGCACAATATGGCAATCCGGCACCCCTTCGGCATCTTTTCCGGCAGATCATACAGATCATAGACAGGCACCGATTCCACTTCGATGTTGGCCGCGTTGATGTCAAAGGCGCAGACAATTTCGCCGACAACGTGGCTCCAGTTGTTGTAATGCAGCAGCGCCGTGCCAAGGTTGCCGACGCCGACAAGGATGATCTTCTCGTCGAAATTCACCCCCAGTTCGCGGGAAAACACACGGATCAGTTCATCCACATCATAGCCGTACCCCTGTTTGCCCAATGACCCGAAGAAACTGAAGTCGCGCCGGATCGTCGTCGGTTCGATGCCGACCAGCTCTGACAGTTCCTTGGACATGATGCGGTTCTGTCCGTTGTTCTTGATTTTCCGCAGTGCCTTGAGATAGACAGGATATCTCTGCAGGGTTGCCCGCGGCACTTTTTTCTTCTGTTCCGGTTCACTCATGGGCAATATGATATCATAACCGGCAGTTTGTGAAAATATGGATTTTTTTCACGGGATCATTCTTCCCCCGGCATCAGCAGGCCCGGATCGGCCGAGGCGTCGTAATCGCCGAACAGGCCGTGCTTATATGCAATATATCCGGCGGCGCCGATCATGGCAGCATTGTCCGTGCAGCAGTAAAGCGGCGGGATGACCAGTTCGGTCTGCGGATATGCTGACATCTTCTCGGTAATCAGCTGGCGCAGCCTTGAATTGGCGGCAACACCGCCGGCCAGTACGAGCATGGCCGGCTGATACTGCTCAACTGCAGCCAGTGTTTTCTTCACCATGGACTGCAGGGCGGTTTCCTGGAAGATCCAGGCCGCATCGGCGGTATTGATCTCATTGCCCTTTTTTGTTTCCCTCTGGATCATCTGCAGGACAGCTGTCTTCAGGCCTGAAAACGAGAAGTCAAGCGGATTGGCTGTTTTCGGGGTGGGCAGCGTGTAATGGGGGCCGCCCTGTTTTGCAAGCTTATCAATGCGCGGGCCGCCGGGATAGCCAAGCCCCAGCACCCTTGCCACCTTGTCGTAGGCTTCACCGATGGCATCATCGGCGGTTGTTCCGACAACCTTGAAATCCCAGTCGTTTTCCATATAGACAAGCTGGGAATGGCCGCCGGAAATCACCAGCGCCAGCAGCGGGAATCTGAGGTCCGCAACAAAGGCGTTGGCATAGATATGGCTGCACATATGGTTGACCGGGATCAGCGGCTTATGGTATTTCATCGCCATTGTCTTGGCGGCCATGACCCCTACATGCAAAGAGCCGACAAGGCCGGGCCCCTGGGTATAGGCAATGCCGTCAATTTCCGCCATGGAAACGCCGGCTTCCTTAATCGCTTCGGATATGACCGCGGATAGGTTTTCCACGTGGATGCGGCTGGCCACTTCGGGCACCACACCGCCGTATAATGTATGTACATCAATCTGCGAAGAAACGATATTGGACAGGATTTCCTTCCCGTCCCTTACGATTGCGCATGCCGTTTCATCGCAGCTGCTTTCAATTGCCAGCAAAACTGTCATCTTCGCTTCCTCCCGCCGGCAGGACCATCAGGTATGCGTCCTCGCCGTCATCATAATAGTGTTTCCGAACAGCCGCGTTCAGAAAACCGAACTTCTGATATAAACCGATTGCCTTGTCATTGGAAACCCGTACTTCCAGGCTGACATATTCACAGCCTTCCTGAACCGCTTCCCTGACGCAGTGTGCCATCAGCTTTGAACCGATGCCGGTATGCTGGAACGGCTTCAGCACGCCGATTGTCGCAATCTGGGCCTGGTCAAACATGATCCACAAATCCGCATAACCGGCCGGAACATCTTCATGCTCATACACAAACAGGCGGGCATACGGGTTCTGCCTGAGCTCATAGAGATACTGGTCGGCCGGCCATGGGCTTCTGAAAAGATCCTTTTCGGCATCTTCCAGCCAGACAAGGTCAGCTTCCGTCATCGGCCGGATCATTTCTTCACCAGATAAGCCTCGGACGGCTTGAGATATTCCGGCACCAGGGCGTGTACGTTATCCACCTTTTCCCAATGCCTGCGGACGGCCAGGAAGTTTGCACAGAGGTCAGGCCAGACATCTTCCCTGCCGCACAGATGGCCATCGCCGATGATCCTGCCTTCCGTATCAATTTCAGTGATTTCCTTCACGGAAGGTTCTTCGGTCGCTTCACCGTTCTGATAGGCACATGTATAGGCTCTGTGCGACCTGGCATCAACCAGCACCCGGCCGCTTTCATTGCCGGCCAGCAGCTGCAGCGAGCTGACTTTGTACAGATCGGCGCTGCCGTCCATGCAGAAAACCTTGGCGGCCGTCATGGCGATACGTACGCCGGTATATGAGCCGGGGCCTTCGCCGACCACCACCGCGTCAATGTCTTCCGGTGTGACATGCGCCTGGTCCATCATTGCCATCAGCTTCGGGAAAAACTCTTCCGACTGATGTTTCCAGCATGCTTCCATCACGCCGGCAATCACCTGATCATCCCTGATCAGGGCAAGGGTCAGGAAGATATGGCTTGTATCCATACATAATATCGTCATGCAATTTCCTCCAGAAGCTTTTCGTATGCTTCGCCATGGGCTTCGAATTCAAAAACACGGTTGTCATCGTCCTTAAGGCGGATGGCAATGCGCAGGTAATTGGCCGGAATCAGCTCCGGCGTAAAGGCCGACCATTCCATCACGGTCAGGCCGCCGTCTTCAAGAACCTCGTCAAAGCCAAGGTCCTGGCTGATGCCTTCCAGCCGGTAGGCATCGATATGGTGCAGGACCAGACGGCCCTGATAGACCTTATGGATCGTAAAGGTCGGACTGGTGACATGACGGCTGATGCCCAGGCCCCGGGCGATGCCCTAGGTCAATGTGGTCTTGCCTGCCCCCAGGTCGCCGTCAAGCAGGAACACCATGTCGGCCTCTGCCTTCTGTCCGAGTATTTCGCCCAGCGCTTTTGTCTCTTCCGCGCTGTATGTTTCTTTCTGCAGTTTTTTCATAGTTTCCTCACGGATAGTTATTATAGTCAAATCACCTCGCTTAGGCAAACACAACAGCAATGACAAAGTCATATGAAAAGCATCTGCCGCAATAAGCAGATGCCTTTGAAAGTCTTTCCTTGTTTTACGGCTGCAACAGGGTCATGATGCCGTCCCTGCAGGACAGGGTGAAGGCGGCATGGCCGTTTTCATCAAAACTGACGCTGCCGATGGTTTCCATATCCTTTTCGCCAAGGTCGTTGTAACTGACTGCCTTGACTTCTAGATCAGGATATTCACATTCTTTTTCGACATACACGGAAAGGTCGGCTGCCTTTACGGCAAAGACCGTCTCGCCGTAATCGACCAGCGTTCCGGCATAGCCTTCAAAGAATACCGGAACTTCACCTTTTGCTTCAAGGCTGTAACGGAGCGGCTCTTCAGTTTCCAGGTCCATATGGACGCTCAGCGTCTGGAAATCCTCGAAAACGGATGCGCCGGGCTGCGCTTCGATCGTGATCGTCTGCAGCACCCTGTCCAGCATATCCCTGTCTGCAGCTTCCCACTCGTCCAGCCCGTTGGCCAGAACCTGCGTGTCCTGATGCGGTTCATGAAACCTGATGAAACTGAAGTGTCCCAGGTCGTCATAGACGCCGACAGACGCCGGCATGCCATTGAATTCTGTTTCCGTCTCTTTGAGGCCGGTCCCGCAGACGCCGAAGAAACGGCCCTGACGCAGATCAACGGTTTTCCGGTAATCCGAATGATCCAGATATGCCGGGGAAAAGCCAAGATATTCTTCCCTTTCTTCCCCTGCTTCCAGCCGCCGCTGACATGTCCAGTCAGCCGGAATGGAGATGCTGAGCAGAGTTCCGTCCTTTGCCAGCATGCGGATCTGTTTCATTTCCGTCACATCCATGCTTCCTTCACTGGCCGTTGTTTCAGCAGACTCTTTTTCCGTCTGCGTAATGCTTTGAGCCTTATAGACTTCCGTCCTGCCTTCCGCCGCAGCGGCACA
>JAFWCP010000460.1 GCA_017536845.1 Solobacterium sp.
CATCATGCGGGCTGTTTTCTGGTTTAATGGCATCTGGTGTGACCGGCCGCAAAAAGCTTCTGCATCCATGCTGATCTTCAGGTACTTGAATTCCCGATTAACCACCAATAACGGAATTGCCGGTCTTTCTTCACCTAAGGTGCGATCTGCGCTCCTTCAGGAATGGCTTCTTCCAAGCAATTGCCATTGGCAGAACCAGAATTCTTGTCATGCTGAATGGGCGGGACTACGGTATGTCTGGCTATAAGGTTCATCAGTCAGCTGGTTCTATTGGCATCCTGTGCCCATCAGAAAGTCATGGCTCTGCGGCAATCTTCATGAAGCAGTACGAAAACGATCAGAATTTTTCAGCCCGCGCAGAAGACAGGATTTCCTCTTAACGCCAGACTGTTCAGAATGCTTTCTGCCGGGAATCCATAGACCTGAATGGTCACAAGCCTGCCGCTGAAATCCTGAAGAGATGAATGTGGATGATCTTAACCGGATAAGGTGAAATAAGAATACTGCAAGGCTGTTTTGACAATTGGAGAATACTTAATAAAGGAGTATCATAATCACAGTAAGGCTGATCAGACATTTCAGCAAGCCTGATATTTTCTGCAGATGGCCTGACCATCGGGCAGGATCTCATGAATACTGATGGCTGTCTGCAGGCTTTGGAAAGGAGAAATTATGCATAAGAAAGTCTTAAGAGCCATGCTTGCTGTCTGTATGTTTTCACCGCAGGCATGACAGTATCACGCGCGGAGGAAACGGTATTATCCGAAAACCCTTCAGCAGCCACACAGGTGTCTGGTGATGAAGATCAGCTGACAGCGTCTTTCTATTACGCCAATCCGTATGCACCTGTTCATAGCAGTCCGGAGGCCTTCAGATCAGCAGCAAATACCGAAGACGAGGATATTCCTGAAATCACTGTATCCAATGCTGAGGAACTGGTTCCTGAATACAGAGACTTCATGGTCAAGCGTGTCAGCCGGTTCAAAGTCGTCATCAATGCAGAAACGGAAGGCGACTATAATGCCTTGATAAACGAAGTCAAAGCGGATGTGGATGAAGTGATGACAGAAAAAGTCTTTGCCCATACAGGGAATCCTGAAGAGGGGGATTATCTGAAATACCAGTACGAAAATCAAGGCTATGATATGAATGCCGGTATTCAATATGACGGGCAGAAATACTTGTGCAGTCTCACTTTCACGTTCCATATTGATTACTACACAACATCCGAGCAGGAACAGGAAGTGACAGAAAGACTCGGTGAAGTTTTTGCTGAGCTGGGTCTTGACGAAAAGTCGGATTATGAGAAGGTGAAGGCGATCCATGACTATATTGCCGCCAATACCGTCTATGACTACGTTCATCTTGGCGATGAATCCTACAAGCTGCAGTATACAGCCTATGGCGCTCTGATCAACGGAACCAGTGTCTGCCAGGGCTATGCAAACCTGTTTTACCGTATGTGCCTGGAAACCGGTATTGATAACCGAATCATTTCGGGACAGGGTGAGGGAAACAATGGCTGGGAAGCTCACGCCTGGAATATTGTAAAGCTAGGTGATCTTTACTACCATCTCGATGTCACTTGGGATGATCCTACAGTAGAGGGTAACCCTGACTATTTGAGATACGATTATTTCCTTAAGGGCAAGAACACGTTTGCCAAGGATCACAGGGCAGAAGGCGTATACGTGACGGAAGAATTTGCTCAGGAATATCCGATTTCAGAAGAGGATTATGTCCGCAGCTATTGGGATGATTATCCTGATGACAGGCCGTCTTTGGTCTCCGCATCCCTGCTGCTCAGCGGCGAGATCGGTGTAAACTTATATATGAAGCTCCCTGCATTTAATGGTGCTGATTATTCCAACAGCTATATGGAATTCACAGTAAGCGGCCTGGATGGCACGACAACAACTGTACCGATGGACGAAAACGCCAAGAGCAGCGATGGCAGAATGTACAAGTTTACCTGTTATGTCAACAGTGTGCAGATGGCAGACAGTATTTCCGCAGTTTACCACTATCATGTCAATGGTGATGAAGAAACCGTTGAATATGAGTACACTGTGAAGCGATACATGGAAAATCTTGGCAGTTATGACGATATTGATAATGAAGCAAAGGAACTTGCAAAAGCCCTTGCGGACTATGGACATTATGTCCAGCAGTATATGGCAGATGTCAAAGGCTGGACGGTCGGCACTGATCATGCGGAAATGGATCAGTATTATCTGGAGGATCCCGGCAGCTACGCAAAGAAATATGCAGACTCATTCAATAATGATATTCTGAATGGACATTGCGACCTCCTCAGCAACCTGGCCGTTTCCCTGAAGCTTGATTCGTCAACTTCCATCAACATCTACTTTGACGTTGCGGAAGATTTCAGCGGTGATATCAAAGCTGTGGATGCGGATACCGAAACAGTGTATGAAGTGAAAAAAGTCGGCCGTTCAAAATACATGGCTGTTATCCCGGATATTCCCGCACATCTGCTGAATACAAAATATCATATCGATCTTGACCTGAGGACTGATGATATCGTTTACGCAACCCGCCTTAACGTTGCCGCAGCCGATTACGCAAAGCTCTGTCTGCTTAAACAGGACATTACGGAAAATGAGAAGAATGCCATGGTTGCACTCTGCCGGTACGCTGACCAGGCTGCCGAGTATAAGAAGACGCATCAATAAGATACACATAACTGTTAATCAGATCATGAAAGGACAGATCCATTGTCTGCTGACAATGGAAACTGTCTTTTTTTCTTCCGCTTTCCTGTGCGTCCTTGGATAAAGGATGGATTTCCGGTTCCATAAAGAGCAGGGCAGGGAGAACAGACGGCCGGCGCATACTCACGTGTTCTGCAGAAAAGTTTCATCATTTAACTTGACATGATGTCAGAATGCATCTATAATCATTTCTGACATCATGTCAGAATAAGCCAAGGAGGTGAAAAACATGCCGAAAGGATCACCGGAA
>JAFWCP010000461.1 GCA_017536845.1 Solobacterium sp.
AATCTTCTGAGCATCATGAAACAAAAGGGAATACGTCAATTGGATCTGGCAAGATATCTTGACGTAAACCCCAATGTCATCACGGCCTGGAAAACCGGCAGGACAAAATCATATATGAATTATATGGACCGTATCACAAAATATCTGGATGTAACAGAGGAAGAGATTCTCCATCCTGAAATCTCAGGGACGGGGGATAAATATCTTACCCCTGATCTGCAGCAGATGGTGTTTGAATACAATCAGATCGGTATTGAAGCCCAACAGACAATATGCGCTTTAATCCATCAGATTTACACCGATAAAATCACACTGCAAAACCTCACCTCTTAGACCAGGGAATTCTTACGCAGAAACAGGACAATCTTCCATACAAGCGGTTACATGTGCCATGGTTCCCTTGCCTGTCGGCGGTACTGCCTGGGCGTCAGGCCGCACTCTTTTCTGAAGAGCCGGCTGAAATACGCCGCATCCGCAAACCCGCAGTCCAGGGCAATTTCGGTAATCGCGTCATCGGTCTTGAAGAGCAGGTATTTGGCCCGCTCCAGCCGGTATGTCTGCAGGTAGTGGTAGGGCGAATCCTGGACGGTTTCCTGAAACAGGGCGCTGGCCGTGCTTGCCGCAATACCGGCGGAAGCGGCGATCTCACCCAGGGTGAGATCGTTCCGGAAGTTTTCCTGAATAAAGGAAAGCATGTTCCTGACAAGGGTGATCTTCGTGCTCTCCTGCGGCCTGACTTCCGCATGAGGCAGGTTGGCATACAGCAGATGCCATAAGGCAAAGAAACAATGTCCCGCCAGTAACGGCAGGTCATCCGCCTGGGATGCCTGGAACATATATGCATGCTGGATATAATTAAGAATGTCATTCTGCCACAGCACATGGTGGTCCAGCAGAAGGTACGGAATTTCTGCATTGGCTGTAATGGGCAGGACATACTGCCGTTCAATGAACGCATCATAGGCAATCATCAGCGGATGGAAGCGGACACAGATCAGGTCACTGTCAGAGGGCATGCCCTTGTACATGGTATGCACATTCAGAAACAGGCCATCGCCTTCTTTGACGGTGACTCTGGCATTCTGGATCATAAAGTCCTTCTCCCCGCGCACCGCCATATAGAAAGCCGGTTCATTGTGCCAGCGGACAATGCCGTCATCAGACGGCCGGCGGCCGAACGTGCGGGAAATCAGAAAGGGATAAGCAGGGTTCATGGCATACCTCCGTCATGATTATACGCGAAAGCGAAAGAAAACAGGAAACAGAAAATAGCACGGATACAGGGAGATACGGTATGATAATGCCGGAGGATTTCCGTTATGAAAGCAGAAGAATATCTCATGATCCTGAGCGTTGCGGCAAGGCTGAAAACAGCCTACCGCCATTGTTATACCGAAGGGGACAGGAAGGAAAGCGTGGCTGAACACAGCTGGCGGATTGCCTTGATGGCCATGTTATTAAAAGAGGAAGAAGAATTCGCAGATACGGATATCGACAAGGTCATCCGCATGTGCCTGATCCATGATCTTGGCGAAGCCTTTACCGGCGATATCCCGACCTTTGTCAAAAAGGACAATGACCGGGATGTCGAAGAAGACCTCTTCCTGGGCTGGGTGAACACGTTCCCGGAAAAAAGCAGGGACGCATGGCTGGCATTGTTAACGGAGATGAAGGAACTGAAAACGAAAGAAGCAAAGCTGTACAAGTCCCTGGACAGGCTGGAAGCCCTGATCTCCCACAACGAGTCGGCTCTGGATACCTGGCTGCCGCTGGAATATGACCTGCAGTTTACCTATGGCGTCAAGGACATTGCCTTCTCCCCGTATCTCAAGAATCTGCGCCGGGTCCTTGACCTGTGGTCCAGAGAAAAGATCGATACCGAAACCGATATGCTTGTCACCCTTGAAGATGCCCTGAAAAAACATTCCGAAGAAATGTAACATCCGGAAGGTTTACGGTGTCGTACAGGATGAAAGGAAAACAGCTTATGACTGATGAAGAAATTATCACCCTGTACTGGCAGCGTGATGAACTGGCAATCCGGGAAACCGACAACAGCTACGGACGGATGCTGAAAAGCCTGGCTCTGCGGATTGTCCATGACCTGATGGAAAGTGAAGAATGCCTGCAGGATACCTATCTGAAGGCCTGGGATACCATCCCTCCCCAGCGGCCGCAGTACTTTTCTGCCTGGCTGGCCAAGATCATCCGCCGCCTTGCCCTCAACGTCCTGCGCATGAAGACTGCCGTCAAGCGGGAAGGGGATTATCAGGCAGCAGGACTGGACGAACTGGCAGCCATCCTTTCCGGCGGCACTGATCCCGAAGAGGAAACCAACGCGGTGCTCCTTGGCGAGTGCATCTCAAAGTATCTGGATACGCTTTCCAAAGACTCCCGGGTTCTGTTCATCCGCCGGTATTTCTTCGAGGATTCCGTCAAGGAAGCAGCAGCTTACGCAGGCATGCGTGAGAACAATGCCCGCGTCCGGCTGCATCGGATCCGCCAGGGCCTTCGCAGTTATCTGCTGGAAAACGGGTATGATGTATGAGAAAAGAAGATCTTGCGGCCGGCATCAGTGAAATCAGGGATGAGCTGATTGATGAAACGCTCGGGTACAGAAAGAGGAAACCGTGGCTGATCCCGGCTGCCATCCTTGCCATGGCGGCACTGGCTTCCGTGGCTGTCATCCTGTCACGGCCGGATGAGCCGCAGGTCATTGTCAATCCCGATCCCACCCCGACGCCGGAAGTCATCGTCAATCCGGAACCGAGTGAAACACCTGATCCGGAAGAAGTGATTGTCAATCCCACCCCGGTGCCGTTTGATGATACAAAACAGATTCTCAGCCTGTCGATTGCTCCGGCCGGAGGCGTCGGTGCCGACGGTCCTGGTCCGAGCATCTACGATTACGAAGATGACGGCATTGCCTCCCTGCCGGACTTTACAACCATGCCGGTCCTGCGCCGCAGCCGTTATGGGTTCAATTCTGAATTGGCAAAGGAAACTGCGGAAAGGACGGCGGCCCTGCTGGGCCAGACCCCTGTGAAAGTTTCCGAAACCACCGGCAGTTACAGAATCACCGGTGAAGACTACAGCATACATGTCGGTCCCGAATATCTGAGCATCAATCTTCTGAACATTGATAACCGGGCGGAGGCGGATGAAGAACTGGTCAGGGAGAAGGTACAGGAATTCCTGGATACATGCAGGGAACTGTTCCCGTTTGAAAATCCCGAGCTTCATGTCCAGAAAGGATTGGCAGCTGTGTATGAGCATACCGATGATGAAAAGCAGACGTTCCTCAGCCGGATGCATACTGCCGGAATCAGCGTCAACAGCGACGGGGTGCTGACAAGCATGTCCATTCCTTTATATGCCGAACTTCCGTTTGAGGTGGTGGATGAATATCCCATCATCAGCTATGAACAGGCTCTTGCCGATCTCAAGGCAAGGAAGAGCTATCCGCAGACGCTGGAAGCTGATCCCGAAGTCATCCATGTATCCCTTGGCTACTATACGGATATGGACCATAACCTGATGTATCCGGTCTATACCTTCGTCCTGCCCCAGCCCAACCCTTACTACCCCGGGCAGGTGGCTGAATACCGTGTGGTTGCTCTGGATGAAAGGTATTACAGCATCGATTATCCCGAAGCCGTCATCGTCAGAAAGACGGCCGCGAGTGAGGAAGATGAACTGTATCAGAGAGCATTTGCTGCAGTGGCATGGTTCAAGGGCGAAACACCCAAGGTGGAAGAGGCGTATTACCTCAAAGCGGGGGATACGGTGGAATACATCGTCTTCAACCTGCTGGAGAACGGGAAGCAGACAAGCGCAATCGTTCTTGGCAGCAATCCCGACAGCCTGTATACATGGTCAGAAGCACGTACGCAGTATGACTCCTATGAATACGGGGAACCGTTTATTCTCTATTACCGGTTCGGTGAATGACACAGGAAAGGTTCTGCCGGATTGGCAGGACAGCACGAAGAGCAGAAAAACGACTATAATACAACAGAAGAAAAGGGGGAAATGAATATGAAACACAATGGAATGAGATTATTGCTTTCAGCAGCTGTGTGCATGACGGCTTTCCTGCCGGTGCACGCGGAAAAAGACCATCTTGTATGGCTCGAAAAAGACGGAAAGCAGTACTGGCTGGAGAACGGTGAAGTCCAGGGCGTCTACGGTGATCCGAAGAACATCCGGGATACGGTGTACGGCCTGGAAAGAGGAAGGGAAATCTATGACCCGGCAAGTGACGGCTGGTACTGGCTGGATGCCGTATATGACGGGGCAAAAGCGGAAAACAAGGAAGTCTGGATGCCCTATATCTTCCAGGAAGACCTGGTCACAGGCATTAATAAACAGGGCAAATGGGTCCGCTATGATGCCAACGGCAAGATGATCAAGGGCTGGTATACCGTCGCCTCTGCCCTGGACAGGGAACTGTATCCCGACCAGGCTGACAACACGTATTACTATGACCTGATCACCGGGGAAATGGTCAAGGGCGAACGGGAGATCGACGGCAGGACATATCAGTTTGATGCCCTGACCGGCGTCCTGGCGCAGGAAACAGAATCGGAAGGCTGTTACGGAAAGTCCTATCCTGCCTACATCAGCACCTCCTATGGCATCGAAGCAGAGATTCCCTCCGGCTGCCTGTTCGTTGCCACGGAAGACTATGACGGGGATGCACAGGATGAAGTGCTGAGGGTCCTGCTGGATGAGAGTGATAATATCTCACTGGAAATCCTTGAGAAGGAACAGTCAGGTGAATACCGTAAGGCAGGCAGCTACGACACCGGCATCCGGCTGCCGTTATCACCGTCGGTGATGACGGAACAGAGCATGAACAATCTGGCTGTCTTCTCCTTTGACGATGACCAGGGAGATCGCAGGATCGCTGTGGAAGTCTCGGATAACTCCGGCTTCATGTCAGACGGGATCCGCCGGGAATTTGCCGTTGCCATGTATGACGGAACACTCACTGAATGCGCAAAGGCAGACTATAACGGCTCTGACTGGCGCTTCCTCTATGGCGGCCAGACGATTACGGATAACATGCTGAAAGGGAATGTATCAGCGCTGTTCGGCAGCTGGCTGGGCAATGATGTCCATCTTTACAACTATGCTTCAGGCATTCATATGATCGGCATGCTGGACGCGGTGCAGCTGCTCAAAGACGCAGACCATGACCGGCTGGGCAGGGAAGTCCTGCACTATGCCGACCTGGTGTTCAGTACCGAAGGACAATGTCTGGCGGTAGAAAACGCCGTCAACACAGCCGGCCGGCAGCTGCGCCGGATCAAAAAGATTGTCAAAAACGGTACCATCCTGACCTTCACCTATGCCGATGATTCTGTTTACCCGACCGCGATTACGTATACCGGCGGAGAGACGAAAGTCACCGTGCATTTTGAAATGGATGAAAACCATAAGGTGTATCACGCCTTCCTGCGCAGGGACGGTCAGAAGGACAGTGACCTTGACAGTGAATTTGCCGCCTATCCCGTCCTCAGCAAGGATAAGCTGACAGCTGTCTATGGCGAGGATCCGTATTTTGCCAATATGTATATCCGCCTGAGCGAGAACATCTATATCTACCAGGTGGAAACCGAGAAGTGGTATGGCGGCTATTATCTGTTTGTGACCGACAGCACCGGCAAGAACATGTTGTCGGATACGGAGACCGACGCCTTCTTCAGCGGTGTATTCCTGGGCACTGACGCGACGTATGATGACGGCGGCTATGTAACAGCGGCCGAGCGGATTGAAGTGGAATACGAAACCGTAAGATGACAGACAGAACAGGAACGGCGAGATGCGGTTCCTGTTTTCTTCTGTGCCGGAATTGTACGGGATGCAAAATATGTTTTCAATGATTGCTTTTTAACGGCATGGCTGATAAGATCAGAGTAACAATATATGCGGGCAAACCCGGAAAGGAAATCATATGGAAAACAGAAACATTGCACTGAACAAGGACCTGTATCTGACGTATCCGGAAGGATATCATCTGATGACATTGGATGAATGCAAATCCATCAATCTGACGGCGCAGGGCGAAGGCATTGCCATCGGCGACGCCGGGCTGCAGAACATCATTGTCATCGGCTGGCAGAACACCATCCTCGGTTCGATGATGATGAACGCGGACGACGTTGCCAGGAATATGGCCAATACCCTCGGCATGGGCATGAAGGGTGCCAACTACCAGCATTCCGACCTCGTCCAGAAAAGCTTCGGCGGTGTTGGCGGCTACGGCTTCAGCTTTGCCTACGATGCTCAGGGCGTCAGGAAGATGGGCCTGTCCTTTGTTGTGGAGAAAGGAAAGTCCTTCTACTACTTCAACTTCTACGGCGACAGCAATACCCAGGCGGAAACAGCCAGGATTGCCGAAGAAGTGCTGTCCTCCATCAAGTGGGGCAGCGTCTGAGATCATTCAGATATCTGAAAGAAAAAAGAAACGTATGGTCTTTGCAATCATACGTTTCTTTCATTTCAGCGTTTCTTCTTTCCGAAAAGGGAAATCAATGCTCTCAGCATCGTGAATATCAGCCAGCCGATGACAGCACCGCTCGTATTGGTGATCAGGTCCGTGATATCCGCAATCCGCCAGCTGACAAGCGGCTGGACGAGTTCGATGGTCAGGCTGGTCAGAAAGGCCGGCACAAGGGTATCGAGAAAACCTGCCTTGTTTCGAAACATGGGACAAAGGAAACCGAAAGGCACAAACATCAGGATATTCAGATACACCTGCCGCATGAAGTCGCCCCGCTCATGAATGACATCCACAAAGGGAACCAGGTTGATCGGCCGGTACGGGTGGTTGAAAACCAGCGGCAGGCTGACAATCACCGGGCTCAGGGTGATCATGGCCACCATCATCAGATAGGCCGAGAAGACAGTGCCGATGAGCATCTGCCTTTTCTTATGAAACCACGGCAGCAGGACCGTGATATACAGCAGGAAAAACAAAATCATATCAATAAGCATGGTCAGTATAATACCATAGACTTCATTGAACATTTATTACAATTTCATAAAACGGCATGCCTCCTGATGGAAACAGTACAGGGATGGAAGCAGCCCGGACTGGTCTGACGGACAGACACCGAAAAAAGCTGATACCACTGGTGCCGCGATATGACAAATGTCATATTTTGATATCCATATGGGCGATTAATAGTTCTTCATTTACAATTAATACATATGCAGTGAGGTGCAGGATGATGAATTTCAAAAAACCATTTCTGAATACGTTCGTCAGCATTCTGCTGCCGGTATCCATCCTGGTGGGTGTGGTCTACACACTCATTTTCCAGCCGAATGACATCTCCCTGAACCAGAATGAAAAACGGCATGTATTCGGCGCGACATTCATGACGATGAACAATCCGTATTACCAGCTGATGGACACCCTGATGCGAGCGGAAATTGAAAAGAACGGCGATGTCCTGCTCACCAGGGACGGGGCACTGGACCAGGATCGGCAGAATGAGGAAATCCGGGAACTGGTTGATTCCGGTGCTGAGCTGATTTTCCTGGTCTGCGTGGACTGGGAAACCGCACAGGAAGGGATTGAGATTGCCGTCCTTGCCGGGGTGCCGGTGGTCGTGGTGGATGCGCCTGTGAAGGACAGCTCCAGGGTTGCCTGTTCCATCATTTCTGACAATTACCGGGCCGGCGTCCTGTGCGCGGAACATCTTCTCTCGGTTCGTGACAGCGCGAATATCATCCTGCTTGAACATATGACGACCGGCTCCGGGACGGAGCGGATCCAGGGCTTTGTCGATACCATCAAGGACCATCCGGGGTTCAATATCGTCGGTTCAGGAGAATCTGACGGCCAGATTGAAAGCTCCATGCCGGTGATGGAAGAACTTCTGAAACAGGCACCGGAGGCGGATACGGTGATGGCCCTGAATGATCCCAGCGCTTTCGGTGCCCTTGCGGCCATTGACAGTGCCGGCCTTTCCGACCGGTTTCTCGTCTACAGCGTTGACGGCTCCCCGGAGGCAAAATCACTGATCAAAGAAAACATGATGACTGCAACCTGTGCCCAGTTCCCTTACCGGGTTGCGGCAACATCCGTTTCCATCAGCTATCGGATCCTGGCCGGGGAAGAAGCCTCTCATGAAGTGATCATCCCGGTGGAACTGATCACCAGACAAAATGTCAGCCAGTACGGCACGGCGGGGTGGCAGTGATGCGTGACAAAGACAACCTTTCCGAGATCGTCAGGCAGATGTACGCGGTCAACCTTATGGTGATCCTGTTTTACTGCCTGGTGACGACGCTGACCACTTACCGGATCTGCCGGTATTTCAAGGCATATGAATTCCTGACCACGGTCGGCTCAATGCCGATGAAGCCATGGCGCATGCCGATGCTGTCGGTCAGCCTGTTTCTCAGCCTGATTTATGTCAGCGTGTATAAAAACAGCTGGAAAGACGAAAACAGCGGGCCACGCCTGCTGAGCTGTATCGCCGAAATCCTTCTTTGCGTCGGGGTGATTGAATCGCTGAACTATTATTACAGCGGCATTGCCCTGGTTGTCCTGGCGGACCTTGTCAACTATATCTGGGACAAGCGGATGCGTTCACTGCTGATGACGATCCTGATCCTGCTCTTTGTGATCGGCAGGTATGAGATCCTTCCTTTTGCCGCATCCAGGATTGCCTTCAGTTCCTATCTCAGCTATTATTCACAGCCCACAAGAGGGTTTCTCTCCGGCGCGGAGAGTGTCCTGGTGTCCGTCAATACACTGCTGTTTGTCTATTACATGGTGCAGCTGTTCACCAGCCAGAAAGAGGAAAATGAGAGGATCAAGAGCCTGTACGAGCAGATCATTGCCGCAAACAAGTAACTGAAGGAATATGCGCTGGAAATGGAACGGATGACGGAAATCCGCGAGCGCAACCGCTTTGCCCGTGAGATCCACGATACCCTGGGACATACCCTGACAGGCATCATCATGGGGTCGGAAGCATCCCTGGCCCTGTTTGATAAAAAACCGGAGGAAGCCCGGAAGCGTCTGGAAGCCGTTACCCAGTCGGCCCGGGATGGTCTGGACGATGTCCGTGCATCCATCAAGGCCCTTCGGCCGGATGCTCTGGAAAAGCACGGCCTGGAACAGGCCCTGCGGGAAATGATCACGAAATTCCAGAAAGCAACTTCCGTTACGGTGATGTATGAACAGCAGGCCGGGAAACTGGAGTTTGCGGCGGATGAAGAGGATACGCTGTACCGGATCATCCAGGAGTGCATGACCAATGCGGTGCGCCATGGCAAGGCGAATTTCGTCCATATCACGCTGAAGCGTTTCGGCGACATCCTGACCATCGACATCCGTGACAACGGAAGCGGATGCGAAGAAGTCACTGAAGGCTTCGGCCTGAGGCATATGCAGGAAAGGCTTGATCTGCTGAGCGGATCGCTGACATACGGGAACCGGGCAGATGATCCTGATGACAGGCAGAAAGGTTTCTATGTCATCGCGAGCCTGCCGGTCAGAAAAAAGGAGGTATCAGAAGATGATCAAGGTATTAATCGTTGATGACCAGGAACTGTTCCGCGACAGCCTGTCCATCATTATTTCTTCGTCTGATGAAATCACCGTGACCGATGCCGTCGCCGGGGTGACCGATGCCATGGAAAGCATTGCGAATGAAGTCCCGGATGTCGTGCTGATGGATATCCGCATGCCGGGCAAGGACGGGGTGGAAGGCACCCGGCTGATCAAGAACCAGTATCCGGAAATCAAGGTGATCGTGCTGACAACCTTTGACGATGATGAATATGTTTACGGGGCGCTGAAATTCGGCGCCAGCGGCTATCTTCTGAAGGGGTGCTCAAAGACGGAGCTGACCAATGCCATCCACATCGCCATCGGCGGCGGGGCCATGATCAATCCGGACATCGCGACCAAGGTGATCCGGCAGTTTTCGGAAATGGCCAGGAAGAATGATATGGTTTCCGCCAATGAAGACCTTGTTGCCGGATTGAATGAAAGTGAAATCAAGATCATCCAGGCGGTCGGCCACGGGCTTTCCAACAAGGAAATCTCCCGGACGCTCTACCTTTCCGAAGGGACGGTACGCAATTATATTTCTTCGATCCTGGCCAAGCTGGAACTGCGGGACCGCACACAGCTGGCCATCTGGGCCGTGCAGAAGGGAATGGCTGGCAAAAATGGATCCTAAGGAGAAGCTCTTTTCCAAAGTCCTGCTGGCGCTGATCCTTTTGATCATGGCGGTCGGCAGCTGGTTTGTCAACCGCAGCCATGACGGCATTGAACTGGTCATCGGCAGCTTCGCGGGCAGCTACTGGGATACGCCGAACGGGGATTCCTATCAGATCCTGGATGAGGTGATCCGCCAGTTTGAAGAGGCCCATCCCAATGTCCATGTCCGCTATGTCAGCGGCATCCGTGCTGATGATTACAGTGAATGGCTGGCCGAGCAGATTCTGCGCGGGCGGGAGCCTGACCTCTTCTTTGTGCTGCCTGAGGATTTTTCAGTACTTGCTTCTTCCGGGATTCTTGCCGACCTGGATAAGCTGGTTGCCAATGACAGGGACTTTGATCCCAATGCTTATTATGAACCTTGCATGGAGGCCGGTGTCCTGAACGGGCAGCAGTACGCCCTGCCGTATGAAAGCGTTCCGACCATCATGTTCGTCAACAAGACGCTGCTGGCCAAAAACGATATTGCCTTTCCCCGCAGCAGCTGGACGTGGGAGGATTTCCATGAAATCTGCCGCAAAGTTACATCCGTGCAGGACCAGCAGTACGGTGTCTACAACTACAGCTGGCTGGATGCCGCCTATGCCAACGGGGCGTCACTGTTTGCCAAAGACGGCTCGGCCAGCCTCCTCAGCGATGAGAAGATTCTGGATGCGATCCAGTTTGTCATGCAGGTGGACAGCCTCAACATGGGCTTCAGCGTCACTGCCCGTGACTTCGACCTTGGCCATGTGGCTTTCCGGCCCTTCCTGTATTCAGAATACAGGGCGTATCAGCCCTATCCCTGGCGGGTGAAGAAATATACGAATTTTGACTGGGAAGGCATTACCATGCCGGCCGGTCCGGAAGGAGGAAACATCTCCCAGCTCAACACGATGCTTCTGGGCATGAGCTCACGCACAAGGCATCAGTCCCTGGCCTGGGAATTCGTCAAGCTGCTTTCATATAATGAGGAAACGCAGAAGAATCTCTGCCGCCTTTCCAGCGGTATTTCCCCCTTGATCGCGGTGGCAGAGGATCCTGTGGTTGTTGCCCTGATGCAGGAAAATATCCCGGGCGGCAGTTCCTTCGACCAGAAACTGATCCATCAGATCATGAGCACAGCGGCAGCCCGGCCGAACTTCTCCGGCTATGATGAAGCCCTCAGCAAGGCGGACAGCGCCGTCCGGGAGGGAATGAAAACCGACCAGATGACAGCTGCCAGCCTGGCGGCGATCGAAAGAGAAATCAACCGCCTGCTTTCCAGACGAAGATGAAAAACACCGGTTCGGTGTTTTTTTCTGCTGTATTTCAAAGGGCCGGATGGCTCTTTTCCTTTTGTTGAAAATGACAGTTTTCCCGTCAGCCGGAAGCAGCCTGTGGCTGTTCTTCTGCGGTGGAAGAACAGTCTTTTCATGGCAGAAAGGAGCATGACAATTGTCATGTAAAACAATGACATTTAACACTTATATGCTCTTCCCGGCCAAATTATGATTATCTAAAGAAATACAGGAAAGGAGATGTATTTTATGAGGTACATACTGCTAGTCAGCCATGGTGAATTTGCGCCCGGGCTGCACAAGGCCATCGAAATGCTCGCCGGTTCTGATCGTGAAGACCTGCTGTCCACAAGCCTGAAAAACGGGATGGGTGCAGATGAATTCGCGGATAATGTCAGAGAAATTCTGAAAAACCTGACCGACGAGGATGAGATTGCGCTTTTTGCGGACATCGTGGGCGGATCACCGCTTACAACTGCGGCAAACGTCATTGCGGAAATGGGCCTGCTGGGAAGGACGGTCATGGTCGGCGGAATGAATCTTCCGCTCGTTCTGAGTACCATTCTTTCCAAGGATTACGCGGATGACTTTGCCGAACACGTCCGCAGCCAGATGATTCCTGAATCCCAGTCACTGATCCAGGAGTTCACGGTTGCAGCTGAAGAAGAAAGTGACGATATCTGAAAGGGGAACACATCATTATGTCAGTATCATTTGTAAGAGTTGATGACCGCATGATCCACGGTCAGACATGCACGAGATGGGCACTTGAATATCCGTGTGACGGCCTGATTGCCGTCAACAACGCGGCTGCCAAGAATCCTGTTCTCAAATCCGCCTACAAGAGCGCCAGCGGCAAGAAGACTTTCGTCTGGTCCCTGGATGAATTCAAGGAAAAGTGTGCCAAGGTCCTCGCCAGCAAGGACAACTACTTCCTGATCACAAAGAACCCGCTGGATATGGAAAAGATCCTGGTCGAGCAGGGATTCAAACCTGGTGACGTCAAAACCGTCATCATCGGACCGTGCAACGACAGGCCTGGCACAACAAAGCTGGGAAACAACCAGTCCATCACCCAGGAAGAAGCAGAAGCCCTCGAAAAGATCATGAAGGCGGGCTATGAAGTTGAATTCGCCCTCCTGAAGGAAGAAGCCATCGGCAACTGGACCAAGTTCCGCGGACGCTTCGGCTTCAATGACTGAGCCGTCTGCATCAGGAGAATGAACGTATGGTAATCAGCTGGTTTCAGGCGATCCTGTTAGGATTATTCGCCTCTCTGTCTAGTATGCCCGGTCTGGGCGGCACCTCAATCGGTAACTACACCCTCGGAAGACCGCTCGTCGGCGGCCTGATCTGCGGTATCATCCTCGGTGACATCCCCACCGGCATCATGGTTGGTACGGCAATGCAGGTTGTCTATATCGCCCTGGTTACACCCGGCGGCACCGTTTCGGCGGACGTCCGTGCTGTATCCTATATCGGTATCCCTCTGGCAATGGTTGCCCTGAAGAGCTATGGCCTTGAAGCGAGTTCCGCTGACGGCGCTGCTCTTGCGACATCCTTCGGCACCATGGTCGGCACTGTCGGTACTGTCCTGTTCTACGGCACCGCAACCATGAACCTGCTCTGGCAGCATATCGGCTGGGCAGCTGTCGAAAAGAGAGATTACAAGAAGCTGTATCTTGTTGACATGGGACTGCCCTGGATCTCTCATATCTGCTTCTCCCTCATTCCGACTGTCATCATGTGCAAACTCGGCGCCAACGTTGTCGAGGCAATCAAGGTTGCTCTGCCGATGGACGGCATCGCCATGAAGACACTGTTCACTGTCGGTTCCCTGCTGCCCTGCGTAGGTATTGCGATCCTGCTCAAGCAGATTGTCAGAAATGTCACCGACTTCATCCCGTACCTGTTCGGCTTCACGCTGGCAGCTTCCATGGGAATCAACCTGGTATCTTCTACCGTCATTGCGGCCATGTTCGCAATCCTGATCTACAAGCTGAAGATGCTGCAGCTGAGAAAGCCGGCGGCAGAAGGCGGCGATTTCGATGACGACGAGGAGGAAATCTGAGATGACTGAGACAAAGAAACTCTCAAAGAGAGCCCTCAGCAAGGGCTTCCATAACTGGTATTACGGAAACCTGACATGCTTCTCCCAGGAGCATATGCAGACATTCGGCTATCTCGTTTCCATGCTGCCGCTGGTAGAAGAACTGTATGCCGGCGATGAGGAAAAGAAGGCTGCCGCAATGAACACTTATACAGCATTCTTCAACACAGAGCCTCAGCTCGGTGCCATCGTTGTCGGTATTACCGCCGGTCTGGAAGAAGCACGTGCAAACGGCCAGGAAGATGTTGATGATGAAACCATCAACGGTCTGCGTGCCGGTCTGATGGGTCCGATTGCCGGTATCGGTGACTCCCTTGTCGTCGGTACGGTCATCCCGATCCTGCTTGGCATAGCCATGGGCATGTCCACCGGCGGCTCGCCGCTGGGCGCCATCTTCTACATCGTCGTATGGAACCTGTTTGCCTACTTCGGCATGAAGCTTGTGTACTTCAAGGGCTATGAACTTGGTACAAAGGCTGTTGAATTCCTGATCGGCGACATCGGTGAGGCGATTCGTGAAGCTGTTACCACCCTGGGCGGTATCGTCATCGGTGCGGTCTCCGCAACATGGGTCAGCGTCAAGACAAGTTTCAAACTGCTTAATGATGCCGGCGAGGCATATATGGTTCTGCAGGAAAAACTGGATTCCGTATTCCCGGGCATCCTGACAGCAATCTTCGTCATTTTCTGCTGGTGGCTGATGTCCAAGAAGCGCCTCTCTCCGCTGAAGGTCATGCTGCTGCTGGTCATTATCGCCTTTATTGGCGTTCTTGTCGGTTTCTTCGATCCGAACCTCACATACTGAGTTCGGTCGGATAAGAGTAAACTCCTCTTCTGTATCTTTCATTGGCAAAAGACGCGGCGTTTTTCCATCGGGCACAGGAAAGACGCCGTTGTCTTTTCCTTTCCAGGAGAAGCATATGAGCAAGGAAAAGAAAAAGGCACTGATTGAAGAAGCACAGATGCAGTCAAAGGCACTGCAGAGGATCGGGCAATGGCGGACCATCGCCTTGTTTCTGGCTGCCGTGGGCGTGGTATTTGCCTGGCTGGGGTTCAGCCGGACAGACATCCACTGGATTGTCGGGGTGTTCGGCATCCTGATGACCGTCATCAGCTTCCTGCTTGCGCTTGTCTTCAACATCGGCATCCGCAACGGAAACCGAAACGTGCAGAAAATACTGGACGCCGCTGAGAAAGAGTGAAGGCTCTTTCTTTTGGGCTTTCTGAGAACATCCGGCATGATTTTCATGCCGTTTTTTTGGGCATGTATTTCAAAAGTCAGAATCACTATGATCTAGGCATGAAAGAAAAGGTCTGCTACTCCGTTTCCGATATGCGGGATCTGACCGGGGTGACAAGAAAGACGCTGTTCTACTACGACCGTACAGGACTGCTCAAACCGACTTGCCGTACAGGCGGGCAGGGGCATAAGCAGTATGATGCAGACGCCCTGTCAAGGCTGCGGCAGATTCTGATGTTCAAGAACGCCGGTCTTTCCCTGGAAGAGATTCACCGCCTGCTGGATGAAGAAAACTGTCCGGTGCGGGATATCTACAGCCACGCGCTGGCCCGGCTGATCGCGCAGAAGAAACAGAAAGAAGAAGAGATTGCCGAGCTGCAGAGGCTGATGGCCGCGCTTGGCTGATCTTTTTACGGGCAGACCGTTCCCTAAGGGAACAGATTGCAGAAGGAGGTAAAATGCAATGAAGAAAACTGCAATAGCAATCGTATCCATTCTGACATGCCTTCTGGCGGGCTGTGCACAGCCTTCCTCAGAAACCGCTTCCGCACCGATGGAAGAACAGGTGGAGATGAAACCGATCAATGCCATGGGCATCCGCATGCTGATACCGGCGGCAGGAAAAGCCGGAATGGGAGATGATGGCTACTATATTGTGCCGGATGCATCAGATACGACAGCTGTTTCACAAATCAACCTGTTCACGCTGACAGACAAAGATGTTGAAAACATGGATCTGGTTTACGCATACTTTGAGGGATCCATCAAGGAACAGGATCCGGAGTTTACGCAGGAGGGTTTCCTGGAAGGAAGGGCGTATTACTATACGGATGATAAGGGAAACCAGAGAGAATGCACAGTGTTTCCGATTAAGGGAAACAGTATGATGGTCGTATGCCTTGCGATGAACATGTCGATGAAGCCCTACTTCGAGAAAGCCGACTTTACCAGTGCGGAAATACCTGCTGCAGCGCAGGAACCAACACCTGCACCCACACCGGTGCCGACCCCGGAACCGACGCCGGAGCCGACATTGACGGCCGAGAAGTTCAGCGCCATCAGTGAAAACATGACGCTGGTAGAAGTGCAGGAACTGCTTGGCGAAGAAGGCAGCTGCGAATACTCCTTTGACCTGATGGGCAATTCCTCCGAAACATGGCAGTTTGGCGAAAACATCTTACGC
>JAFWCP010000462.1 GCA_017536845.1 Solobacterium sp.
CTTCTTGCAGCCAAAACAGGAAATGCATCCTGTAAACTTTTCCAGGCGGTAAAGGTCATACCGTATGACCTTGGCCCCTGCCGACTCTGCCCCTTTTGCAGCTTCCTTAATCAGCGTATCCGTATTTCATCCCATTCTGGGACCGGCATTTACGGCAATGATTTTCCTGCTCATGTTTCTTTCCTCCTGTCTGCAAAAGCAGCTTCTGAATGGTTTTCGATATGTCTGTTTTCAAGCATGTGTTATTCCTTTATCCCAGCTTCAGGATCAGGTTCAGGACGTTTTTCGCGCTTCTCTGCAGTTCCCCCAGGGTGATGCCGTCCGGCTTGCCCAGGGTTTTCAGAAGGCTTCCGTCGGAACGGTAGTTCCTGGCCGTATGCCGCATATCTCCCGGCATGAGGACATCCACCTGGGCCCGCACACGGCAGGCGTTGTCTTTCAGCGTCGGAAACTCCGGAGAGGCAGATCTGCGCATCCACCAGTCTGTCATCACCATGCCTTCATAGCCCCACTCTCTGCGCAGCACCGTGGTCACAAGGTCATAGTTGTAGTGGGCCCAGACCCCGTTGATCTTGTTGTAGGAAGTCATGACGGCAAGAGGCTTTGCTTCCCGGATGCAGATTTCAAAATTCCTCAGATAGATTTCCCGCAATGTGCGCTCGGAAACACGTGAATCATTCGTATTGCGCTTTGTTTCCTGGTTGTTGCAGGCAAAGTGCTTGGGGCAGGATGCCTTTCCGGCAGCCTGTACGCCCTGCACGACGGCAGCCGCCGTCTTTCCGGAAAGGACAGGGTCCTCGGAGAAATACTCAAAGTTTCTTCCGCAGAGCGGGTTACGGTGGATGTTCATCCCCGGTGCAAGCTGGATATCTACGTCATAGTGCTGCATTTCCCTGGCGATCAGTTCATGCAGTTCTCTGACCAGGTCCGTATTCCACGTTGCAGCAAGAGCTGTGCCGCAGGGCATCAATGAACAGTATCTCCTCATCCTGAGACCGGCCGGGCCGTCGCAGCAGGTGATCGGGCGGATGCCTTTGTTGCGCAATGCGTCGATCACACCGCCGAAAACGCCGGAATTGCCGGGAGCACCCAGGGAAGAGTTCATCATGCCGTGGCCCCTTGTCAGAGCTTCCAGTTCAGGCATGGAAAGCTGGGCTGTAAAAGCATCCAGCGACGCCTTGCCGTTTTTCACATCATCAAGGCGGATCCCCTGATCCCCGGTCGGCGGGATTGCTGAGGGAAGGCGCTGCAGGATGCGTTTTCGCAGATCGACTTCGGAAGAACAGATGGCTTCACACTTTTCTGTGACCACCTGTTCCGCAATCACAAACGAACCGGCAAAGGTTTCGTTGGCTTCAAACGAATACGTCCCTGGTTCAAGGATGAATGCATGCAGGGTTTCATCATAAGAAGAGATGGATTTGTCATCATGGAAAAGCGTGCAGGTTTCACTGTCCCCCGGTTCAAGTTCCTGCATCTTGGCAAACGCCACGAGGACTCGTTCCGCTTTTTCGATGCTTCCCTTTGCCTGATGGCAGTACAGCCGGACAACTTCTTTTCCTTTGACGCCGCCGGTATTGGTAACCTTTACCGTCACTCTGCCGCGCATGAATTCAATGACTTCCACTTCGAAAGAGGCATAGCTTAAGCCAAAGCCAAAAGGCCACAGCACCTTGTCGGGATGCCTGTCAAAATAGCGGTAGCCGACAAAGATCCCTTCGCTGTAGCTGTTGAATTTCAAGCCGCCGAAATCGGCTGAACCGGGATAGTCCTCATAGCATCCTGCAATCGTGTCCGGAAGCTTTCCGCAGGGGCTGACCCTGCCGTACAGAACATCAAAAACAGCATTGCCGCTTTCCATGCCGCCCAGCCAGGCAAGCAAAATTGCTGACAGCCTGTCGCCGTATTCTACCGTCCAGCTCATATCCATGATGCTGCCGGTATCCATGACAACAACCGTATTTCTGAAAACGGCCGTCACTGCGTCAAGCATGGCTTTTTCTGCGTCGGTAAGGAAATAACTCCCTTTTTCAAGGACATTGTCACGGTCTTCCCCGGCGGCTCTGCCGATGATGACGATGGCTGTCTGCGCTGACGAGGCTGCCAAACTGACAAGATCAGGATCCAGCGGCATCTCCGGATGGCTGAAGGGCCAATGTCCCCACCAGCCGTGCCATGCTTCATTTTCCGGCATTTCCGTCCAGACATGGTAGGCAGCTGCCAGCGCTTTGTTGTATCTGGCACCGTTGTTTTTCAGCGCATCCATCAGATTGACGTAATAAGGCGCATGGACATCACCGCCGCTGCCGTAGCCAACATAGAACCAGTCCCGCTGGCAGCGTCCGAAAACA
>JAFWCP010000463.1 GCA_017536845.1 Solobacterium sp.
CCCTTTTCTTTGACCAGGCAGTGCTGTTTTTCCCATGGCCGCTGATTAAGACCGCAGCACTTTCTCCATGTTCAGATACTCTGTCACTTCCTGAACCGAAACCGGATTCCTGCCGCTTCCCGCAAAAAACTTTTTTCCGTGTGCTACAATCTTGCCCAAAAGGAGGTTTCTACATGATCAGACTGTTCTGCGGCGGCACCTTCTGCTTCGACTACAGACAGAACGACTATCGCAAAAAGGCAGAAGATGATTACCGTGCCGTCCTGCTCAAAGATGTCAGCCTGTTGCTGGAGAAAAGCGAGATGGTCATGCTGAAGGAGGATATCGCCTATATCGGCCCGTTCTATTTCGAAGCTGACGGCATGACCGATACGGATATCGTCAGGACCGAACTGGAAATGATCCGAAGGTGCACGCATGCGGTATTCCTGCTGGATGACGGGTTATGCCCCGGCACCATCGGGGAACTGATGCTGGCGGCAGGCCTTCAGAAAACCATCCACATCTTTTACATCCGGAAAGAAGATGATGAAGAAACCGAAAGCGCCCTGCATACCGCCTGCTGGCACCCGGTCATCTTAAGCAGCCTCATCAACGAAAACACCCACCTGCATGCCTGTGAGTCTGTAGCTGAAGCGAAGGAAAAGATCCTGCACATCGTCCATGCATTGGCCGGGTGAAATGAAAAACGGGCTTCCGATCCGGATGCCCGTATTCATTTCTGTTATTCCGCCGGGGTAATGGCGACCACTCTTGCCGGCAGGCCTGTCGCCCCCTGAAAGCGCGGCCACATGACCAGCACCAGAGCACCGGCTGCGGCAACCTTGTCCAGGTTGTCGAGGACTTCTACCTGAAGCTTGCCGCTCTGCAGGACATATCTTTCACAGGCAAGGTCCCCTGCCTTGGCAGCTTCTGCCGAAGCATCGGTATCCAGTGTTTCATGACCGTTTGCCGCGGCATTTCTTTCTTCATAGATATATTTCAGAGCGTCTAAAGACCAGCCCGGGAAATTCTCACTGCCGTCTTCCGCAATGCCCGAAAGTGCGTTCATATCCGGCCAGTTCTTTGCCCAGTCCGTACGCAGGGCGACAAAGGCACCATCAGGAATCGGGCCGTACTTTTCTTCGTACGCCTTGATGTCATCGGCTGTTACGGCATAGTGGACATCCTGCCTGACCTTGTCGGTGATGTCAACCACGCATAACGGATACAGCATGGATTCCACGGAATACTGCTCGGAAAGCGGCGCGTCCTTGATAAAATGGCCCGGGAAATCAATGTGCGTGCCGAACTGGCCCGGGAACTTGAATGTCTGGATCAGGCATTCCAGCATCGGGTTGCCCCAGTCAAATACCGTATGGCAAAGATCAACCGATCCCTCGGGAATGCCTGCCCAGTACGGGCTGTCATTGGAAAGTTCATGGGTCAGTTCCACCCATTTGTAGTTCTTTTTGAGATCTTCTGCCAGATCCCACAGTCTGTAAGTCATGATGATCCTCCTTACTTTCAGTTACTGCTCTCCATTATACCCGGTATCTGTCTGTTTCCTTCCAGGTTTTTTCGATATCCGGTTATAAAAAGCCGCGGTTTCCCGCGGCTGTTTTGGATTATTGTACCTTGACGAAATCAATGGTGCCGTCCCTGCTTAACAGCAGGCCCTGGCCGAAGTCGAGCAGGTTGTAAATCCGCAGCAGTTCATATCTGCCGCGCTCCTGCGCAAAGGCTTCCGCAACATCAATGGCATCCTTTTCTTCCTGCTTGAGGATGAAGAGGTGTTCGCACATGGACAGCATTTCCGGCGCCTTCTTCAGCAATGCCTGAGTCTCGGTTGTCGCAAACAGAACGGTTGCACCCTTCTTCCAGTCGTTTTCAATGGCAAGCACCATATCCTTCTGGTCGACGTCGTCGATTAAGAACGGATACGCGTCATTGACGATGACCAGATCATCTTCCTGGATGCTTTCGCCCAGCTTGTTCATTCTGGCATCGAGAATATGGTTCGGATCCTTATCGTAGAAGCAGGAGAAATTGAAGACAGTGACTCTGTCCTTGATTTCCATATCCACTTCTTCCGAAATCTTGACGATGGTTTCGTCCAGACCATGGAAGGAATCCGGATTGTTTGTAAATACGATGATTCTTCCCGTTTCTTTTCTTACCATCATGGTGCGGCTCAGGAATCTTTTACCCGAGACCGGTTCACCGGTAACTACCATAACAGTCGGCAGTTCCAGATAAACATCTCTTCCTGTGTTCTGGCTCTTTCCAATCAGCATTTTCGACATACTACCCTCCCGTATGTAAGATCTCGTACATGATTATAGCATGATTCACATTCTGAAAAAAAAGAAGTTCGAGCGGAACTTCTTTTCAAACCATACAAAAACAGAGCAATGCGTATGAAATCCTTTCGGGCCTTGTCAATCCCACTATTCACTTTCGTTATAGCGGATTTCAGAATCGGCATTGTACTCTGTACGATGGCCATATTTACAATAGAGGCCGTAAAGGAGATCTTTGTATGGAAAAGAAAAGACGGCTCTGGCCGAAAATCCTCACAATCGTGCTGGTCATCATCGCTGTGATCATGACCGCAGGCTGCTTCATCCTCCGCAGCATGTCCCCGTCATCACCGCCTTCGGTAAATCTTGATCATGACAGCAATGTCGTCACCGTTGCCGGCGGGCAGATTTCCGGCGGCATTGACAATGGGATTCATACCTTCCTGGGCGTCCCGTACGCCGAGGCAAAGGAGCGTTTCAGACCCGCGGAAGCAGTGACGCCATGGGAAGGCGTCAGGGAGTGCACATCCTATGGCAGCATCTCTCCTCAGACAACATTCTTCGGCGGCACTGACGGACAGGACAACAACTGTCAGAACCTGAATATCTGGACACCGGGCCTCGATGACAGGAAACGGCCGGTCATGGTCTGGTTCCACGGCGGCGGCCTGACTTCCGGATCTGCCAATGAAGCCAATACAAACGGCCGCAGTCTTGCCGCCAGGGAAGATGTCGTCGTTGTGACCGTCAACCACAGGCTTGGAGTCCTTGGTTATCTGGATCTTTCCGCATACGGGGAAGAATATGCAGAAAGCGGCAATGTCGGTGTCCTTGACATGGCTGCCTCCCTGCAGTGGATCCATGACAACATCGCCCAGTTCGGCGGTGACCCGGACAACGTAACCATCTTCGGCCAGTCTGGCGGCGGTGCCAAGGTACTGGCCCTGATGACGACACCCCGGGCGAAAGGCCTCTTCCACAAGGCCATCAATGAATCCGGCGCCACTGTCGTGCTGGGACCGGTCTTTGCAACAAAGGAAGAAATGAGCCGTGTAACCGAACTGACAATGCAGAAACTGAATATCACCGATGTAAACGAACTGCAGACCATCGACTTTGCCAGGCTGAATTCCGTCAGTTCCGATGCCATCAGTCAGGTTGCTGCAGAGTTCGGCAAGCCTGGCGCCCTTGGCTCCGGAAACACCTTTGAGTGGATGCCGGTTGTGGACGGGGATATCATTCCTTCTCACCCTCTCACCGAAACCGGCTTTGCCGAAGCAGGGTATGATATCCCCCTGCTGATCGGCACCAACCTCAATGAATGGGCATTCGGTTTCGGCATCAACGCCGAGATGTCAGAAAACGAAGTTTTCAGCAGGCTGCAGGAAACCTATGGCGGCCAGGCAGATGCAGTATTTGCAGCATTCAGGTCTGCCTATCCGGACATCCCGCCGGTAAACGCGCTCTATGTAGACCGTTATCTGCGGCCGGCCATTCTGGAAATCACCCGTCATAAGGCCATGCAGAAAGGTGCCCCGGTATACTCCTATGTCATGACCTATGGCAATCCATCTTCGGTTCACGGCACCGAGATCCCGCTTGTCTTTGCCAATTCCACCGGTGCGATGAGCGATACGATGAGTGCTGTCTGGGCAGCCTTTGCCCGTACCGGCAATCCATCGGCCGATGCCATCCCGGCCTGGGAACCATATACTGAAGAAAGCGGGGCAACAATGATCCTGGACAGCACGAGCCGGCTTGCCAACCATCACGATGTTCAGCTGATGGAACTGATCGGCTGGTACGGGGAATAACAATACAGGAGCCTGATCTGATAGCGGAAAGGAAAAATGCCCTCGCGGGCATTTTTCATGTGTTCAGTTATCTCTTGGTGACATCCCTCTTGGTGTTGATTTCCAGCAGCTTGTCGGTGAGCTGGTTCTCGATCCTTCTGAGTTCCTGCTCGGCTGCTTCTCTCTTCTCGTGGCCTTCCTTCTGGATGGTCAGCACTTCGTCGAGGGTCGCGATCAGCTGTTCGTTTGTATGCTGGAGGGTTTCGATATCGACGATGCCTCTCTCGCTTTCCTTGGCTGTTTCAACCGTTGCCTGATGCAGGGTTTCGGCATTCTTTCTGAGCAGCTCGTTGGTCATGTTGGTAACAGCCTTTTCAGCTTCCATGGCCGAGCCGATGAGGATCCGGCCCTCGTCCACGTCCAGGCCGCGGCTGCGCGCGAGATAGCGGCGGATCGCGCCGCGCAGCTCGATCGTGCCGAGCGGCGGGGATTTTGCGAGGATCCGCTCGCCCTTGTCGGCGAGCGTGCGGCGCATAATGCGCGCCAGCGCGTTGAAGGGAAAATCCTTCGGGACGCTTTGCGGCAGGCTCA
>JAFWCP010000464.1 GCA_017536845.1 Solobacterium sp.
GTACGGCCGATGAAGGCACCGATGTAGCAGGTATCTTCCTCATACCCCTGCACGCTGTCAAAGCCCTGGACGATATCAATGCCGGTCTTCTTGTCAATTAAGGCAACAAGCCTTGCCCCATACGTGCACACCTTCATGATCAGGTTTTCATTTTCCTTTGTAAAAAGATACACATCTTCTCTTCCGAATGTCTGTTTCATTGTCTTCTTCCTTTCAGATCAGCCCGTAATGGCTGAAGATATCCCAGAGGCCGTCTTCGTCAATGTGACGGCCGATGTATTCGCTGATATTCTTTAATCCGGCATCGGCATTGCCCATGGCTGCCATATGGCCGGCCGCCCTGGCGCAGGCCAGGTCGTTGGGGCCGTCCCCGACGGCCAGAACTTCATCTTTCGCAAAGCCGTAATGGTCCATGATCGCTTCCATACCCTTGTCCTTGCCGGCATCCTTGTGAAAGACATCCAGTGCACCGCCGCCCCAGCTGACCGAACGGACTTCCTTCATCTGCTGTTCAATGTGATGCCAGCGCTCATCGTCTATATAGGGGATCACCTGGACGAGGATATCGGCATCCGCATCCATCTGGCGGATCGGCGGCAGCGGCGTATGGATGCTGTCGAGATCCTTAAGCACCTTTTCACTGGCCATATTCAGAAACATGTCTTCTTCGCTCAGGAAGATGACCGGAAAAGGGTCTTTCTGCAGCTCTCTCATCAGGACCTGCAGGTCATGGCCGCTGATGGGTTTCTGGCGGATGACCTTGCCTGCCGCGATGCAGCGGGCCCCGTTGACCAGCACCCAGCCGTCAAAAGGCAGCGTGTCAAGGTTCATAGATTTCAGCTCCGCCATGTGGCGGCCTGTACAGCCGAACAGCTTCACGCCCTTTTTCCTTGCCGCCGAAAACGCCGCAAAGGCAGAATCGGGAACAGAGGCGCTGAAATGGGAATAGACGGTGCCGTCGATGTCAAGGAATGCCGCTTTGATCATAGGCAATATTATACCTGAAACAGGCGTGTGCGGGCAGGCGGAAATCTTCCTGCAGGAAAACGCTTACCCTTAAAGATTTCATAAATATCAGGCTGAAGTGCTTGTCAAAGACCGGCAAAATGCTAGACTATTGCATGTTTGGAAGGTGGTATATGAAACAGACTTCTGAAAATAAAGATTACAGATTCATCGTAGCGGCCATACTGGTTGAAGTCCTGCTGGCGCTGATGATGTTTGTCAAGATCGGCAATGCGGCAGTCACCTACCTGATCATGCTGCTGCCCCTGCTGGGGGTGACGGCCTTGCTTGGCATTTATACTTCCTGGCGGCGTGAGGATTCACTGCTGCTGATGGCATTTCTGATCCTGACCGCCATCGGCATGGCCTTTCAGATCAGCGCCGACAGCATGTATTCGATCCAGGGTGCCTACAGCCCGCTGAAAACATGCATCGGCTTCGGTGCGGCCATTGTGCTGGTGCATATGTTCGACCTGTTCCGCAGGTTCCTGAACAAGCCGTATACGGTCTATATCATGATTGCGGCGACGGCTGCCATCTACGGCCTGCTGTATTTCAAAGGCTATGACCCGAACGGCTACGGCACCAAGGCCTGGGTCCTGATCGGCGGCCATACCCTGCAGATGACCGATTTTACGAAAGTGACGGCGATGGTGTTCTACTCCTCGCTGTTTGCGGAGGAACGTCAGTCCGCGAAAAAAATACTCGTGTTATCAACGGTGTTCTTCCTGATCAACTTTGCCGGGGCTGTGCTTATCCATGAGCTTGGATCCTTCTTCATCCTGTTCTTCCTGCATCTGTCCCTGCTGTTCATCTTCATGGACTCTTCAAAAGAAAAACGGGTCTACCTGATTACGGTCTTTGTCCTCTGCCTGCTTGGCGTGCTCACTTCGTTTGTGCTTTACCGGCTGATTGCGCCGGCTGCTGCCGCCGGTGAGCTCAGCCGGCTGCAGAGGCTGTTATGGCCGATTGTCAAAAAGGTCTACCAGCGTTTCTCGGTTGCCTACAGCATCCGCTTTGACCCGTATGGCGCCGGCTACCAGATCATGCAGGGCAAAAAAGCGCTCTGGATGGCCGGGTTCTTCGGCAATACCGTCAATTTCTCAGCCATCCCGGTGGCGGAAAGCGACATGGCGTTTGTCGCCCTGATCAACAGCTACGGTTTTCTCGCCGGCTTTCTCACCCTGTTCATGTTCCTGATCATCATGATCAGAGGTTCTAACCTCGCCCGGGCATTGTTTGCAAAAAGCAAGGCGGACGCGGTTGTTGTCTATGTCTGCACGATCCTTCTGTTCCTGCAGGCAATGCTGGTGATCCTTGGCTCCACCGGGATCATTCCCCTGGCCGGCCTGCCGATCCCCTTCCTCTCAAGGGGCGGCACCTACCAGGCCATCGTGTTCTGCTTCTCCGGACTGCTGCTGCATATGTCCAGGGAAAAGCAGGCGCCGCAGGAAGGAGGTACGGAAAATGCAGTTCCGCAGTACACAGAGAATCCGCTGGGCTGAGATTGCCGCCCTTGCTGCATGCATACTGTTTACCGCCGTCTTTTCCGGCAAGTACCTGATCCTGCCGGGCATGGTGGCATCCCAGAAAGCGGAAAAGAACGCCATCATGTTTGAGGCCATTGAGAAGTATTACATGGAGGGGGATTATCTTGACGCCGCCGAAAATATGATCATGAGCTCCAGCCAGCCCGGCACGGCCGGTTTTGCGGAATATCCGCTGAACTTCACCTATGCCTGGCTGCTTGGCTATTACACGGTCAACCAGGAAAGAGAAAACAAGTTCGGCCTGCGCGGCAACCTTGCCCAGTATACGATTCTGAACCTTGATGAGAACAACAAAGGCAAGACGGTGAAGCTGACGACGGATACCGCGCTGCAGAATACGGCCTTCAACCTGCTTGGCGGCAATGAAGGAAGCATCATCGTGATTGACAACCATACCGGTGCGATCAAGGCCTTTGCCTCCCACTCCACCGTTTCCTATGACGTCAACAACTTCGAAGCGCTGATCAATTCCAGCATCCCCGATTCCCAGTACCGTCGCGGCACCTATGAAAACGATCCCCCGGGATCCACCTTCAAGATCGTCACGGCTGCTGCCGCCTTAACGGCCCGGGAAAAAGGCGAGCTCAGCGATGAGGACCTTCAGTTCTATGACGAAGGAACTTTCATCCCGGAAGGCAGCGGCTACGCCATTACCAACTACAACGATGCCGCGTATGGCAATATCAGCCTTGAAGACGGCTTTGCCTATTCGGTCAATACGTACTTCGCCCATCTGGGTGTCGTGCTTGGCGCTGACCGGCTGGAAAAGCAGGCAAAGCAGTTCGCCATCGGCACGGACATCGATATTCCCTATCTCACCACGCTGCATTCTTCCTTCGCCTATGAAGATGAAGGGCCGCTGTTTGTTGCCCAGACCGCCTTCGGCCAGGGCCAGACGGAAATCACCCCGGTGCACCTGTGCATGATCGCCCAGGCAATTGCCAATGACGGGGCGATGCTGAAACCGTATGTCGTTGAAAAGGTGTACAGTGAACGTTCCACCGCGTATGCGGGCAGTTCCGCCCTTCTCAAGCGCTGTGTTTCGACAACGGTTGCGGCTTCGCTTAAGGAAATCATGCACGCGGCAGCCGAGCAGTACGGCCTGTATGAATCGTATTACGGCTATGTGTGCGCGAAAACCGGTACGGCGGAATGCCCGGACGGCAGGATCCACACATACCTGGTCGGCTTTACGGAAGATGCGTCCTTCTGCATCTCGATGAACAACAGCTATCACAGCTATGACCTTTACCCGGTGGCGCAGAACCTTGTCTACAACATCAACAATCTGTATGCTCGATAAGAGACCTTGCTAAGGCAGGTCTTTTTTTTTCTGAATCATCATGGCAGCAGAAGATTTCTTGTGTTTACCATGATGGGAAAATGATGTGTAATTCTGTATTTTTCATCCGGGTGGGATATGATATTGCAATGAAACAGGCGCAGAAGGAAAACGAAAGACAGGCTGTCGTCAAAATGGGCATGGCCATGCTGATATTCGGGACAATCGGGATATACCGCCGGTATATCCCCCTTTCCAGTGCCTTGCTGGCGTGCGTGCGAGGGCTTGCCGGGGCGTTTTTCCTGCTTCTGATTGTCTGTCTGCGCGGCGTAAAGGCCGGGGAAAAAACATCATTCAGAACAAAGCTGTCCTTTGCTTTTTCCGGCTGTCTGATCGGCCTCAACTGGATGTTTCTGTTTGAAGCCTATCGTTATACGAGTGTAGGCATTGCCACTCTTTGCTATTACATGCAGCCGGTGATCGTCATCCTGCTGTACCCTTTCCTGTTTCATGAGCATCTGACCCGATCCAGACTGTTATGTGTTCTGACTGCCGCAGCGGGTATGGCTTTGATCACCGGGGTTGAACCGCGGGGAAGCCTGATAGGCATGCTCTATGGCCTGGCGGCGGCCTGCCTTTATGCCGGCGTTGTCATCTGCAAGAACAAAAGGCCTTACGGCCCCTTTTCTGAGCCAGACATAGTGCCACGATTGCCTGAATGTAATGAATTCAAGGTTTCCCCGAAAAAGAAAACACATGAATGCCAGTATCCCTTATAATTTATTCGGCCAAAAACAAAGAAAGAGGAACTGAGTTCATGTGCGCTGTCATTCTACCACCATATTCGCTTCCGGTAAATGCATGATTGATTACGCTGTTCATTCAGAAGCATTCCTGGACAACGAATCCTCTCTTCCCTTCGATTCCGTTTTTGACCACTTCAACCCCGATCAACCAAAACTGAGACA
>JAFWCP010000465.1 GCA_017536845.1 Solobacterium sp.
CGTCATGACTTCTATCTTGAGGAACTGATTGAATGCGGGATTGCCTTAACCGGCACGGAAATCAAATCGGTCCGGCAGGGGAAAATCCAGTTCAAGGATTCCTATGTCTCGATCATCAACCGTGAAGCCTGGATCAAAGGCATGCACATTTCACATTACGAACACGGCACTTTCTTCAATGTTGATGAAGACAGGGACAGAAAGCTCCTGCTTCATAAATATGAGATCAAGCGTCTGTACAATAAGGTGAAGATGAAGGGCTATACCCTGGTGCCGGTGCGGATGTATCTCAAGGACGGCATGGCCAAGCTTGAAATTGCTCTGGCAAAGGGCAAGGACCTGTACGATAAACGGCAGTCCGAAAAGCTCAGGGATGCTAAGCGCGAAATGGAAAAAGCACTCAAATTCAAAGGCTGAAGACTCGTATTATGCGAGTCTTTTTTTGGGATGCTGAAAAGAGCTGAACTGTGCAGGCATCAGATGGATGTGTGTATCATATGTCTCCTCATCTGAGAGGAGAATGTGATATACGGTATGAATAAAAGCTGTTTCAGGCATCATTTCTTTGAAGCCATATGCCGGGATTCCTGTGTTAATGAGTATATTTTATATGGGTTTATATTCAATACAAGTACACTATTTTACAGTTTCAGCATGAGAAAGGGCTTGCTTTTCCGGTCGATTTGTTTATGATTATTGTTGTGAACAAGGGATTGTCTGACAATCAGACAAAGGAAGGGAAATTATGAAGGAAATCTATGAAAAACCTGTAATGGAAATCGATGCCATTGAGGATGATGTCATCTGCACAAGCTGCACCACGCATTGGTGCCCGGCTGAGACGACACCTATTCCTATTGGTGGCGACTTTCATTTCTGAGGATTAGAATAAGGACTGCTGGCTGTTGTTGATACTGAGCCAAAGGCAAGGCATCATGCATGCAGCAGTCTTTTTCTATGGCCTGCAGCCAGAGAAGATATACCATATGGATGCTGTACTCTGCAGTCTGAGTATAATAGACTGTGTTTCTGCCGGCGCTGATGCAGAAACGGAAGGATGAAACATCCGGTCAGAAAAGGCCTCATCGGCAGTTTATATGAGATGACAGGCATGAGGAAAGATTATGAGAGAAATTTGGAACAAAGCGAAAAATATCACCCCGATTATAAAAGAGCAGAAACTGGATCCATCCGGCAGCTACCGGCTGTCGCAGTTTGTCCTGCCGTTTGAAAATCAGGGACAGCGGTATTACTACCATACCCTGACCAGACAGTGCCTGCAGATCGAAGCAGAACTGCCTGAACTTACAAATCTGACATATGAACAGGTGAAAGAGGATCCGGATCTGCTGTTTCTTGCGAAAGAATACTATCTCGTACCGGAAAACAAGGATGAAGCGGCTTTCTATCAGGGAATCTATCAGATTTTGCGGATTCTGAACAGAAAGCAGGGCATGACGCATTACATGATCCTGCCGACGCTTGCCTGCAACGCCCGCTGTGTCTACTGCTATGAAGAAGGCCGGCCGCAGGAATCCATGACAAAGGAAACCGTGGAACGGACAATACAGTATATCCTGGAAACCAGAAGGCAGGACCATGACCTTCATCTTGGCTGGTTCGGCGGTGAGCCGCTGATGCGTCCTGATGTCATTGACCGGATCTCTCAGGCAATGCGGGAAAACGGGATCGAGTATCGGTCTTCCGTTGTCTCCAACGGCAGCCTGATCACAGAGGAAATGGCGGAAAAGATGGTTCATGACTGGCATGTTGAGAAAATCCAGCTGTCCATGGACTGTGCGGAACAGGATTATATTGCCCGCAAGAAGTATTTCCATTATGACAACACCTACTGGCAGGTGATGAAAAACGCGGACCTGCTTGCCGGAAAGGGCATTGCCGTCTCCATCCGCTGCAATGTGGATGCAGGCAACATGGACCAGATGCCGCAGTTTGTCAAAGATCTGGAATCCACGGTGAAGAATAAGGATCATATTGCCTTATACTTTGCCCCGCTGTTTGATTCCCGGATCAGAAATGAAAGTGCGATGCTATGGAAGAGGGTATTCGAAATGGACGAGCCGATCCACAACGCCGGCTTTGGCGGATCCTTGATGTTCAGGCCGCTGACTTTCAAGGCCAATGCGTGCATGGCGGATCATCCTTCCGGAAATGCCGTCATCACCCCGAACGGCGACCTGTATACCTGCGAGCACTGCGAACCGGGGACTTCTTACGGCAATATCTTTGAAGGCGTCACCCGGCCGGAGATCCTGCAGGGTTATCTGGGCATCTGTCCGGTCAGAGAAAAGTGCAGAAACTGTGTTCTTCTTCCGGACTGCACGTCGTTTGACAAATGCCCCAATCTGGACTATTACTGCCGGGAATCGAAAACGGAAAAGCTCCTGCGGCTGCTCAGGCAGATGGTTGAAAGCGCGAACCGGCAGTCTCCCGAAGATGAGACGGAAGCTGATTCGTATTGCTGAAGAAAAGAAG
>JAFWCP010000466.1 GCA_017536845.1 Solobacterium sp.
CCTGATCAGAAAGCAGATGACAGCCAACGGCCTCAAGGAAGGCACGTTCAGCCTGTCGGATGATATCATCCTGTACCTGATCCGCCACTACACCAAGGAGGCGGGTGTCCGTCAGCTTGAAAGAACGATCGCATCGCTTTGCCGCAAGACAGTTCTCGCCATCCTGCAGGATGGCCGTGAACATGTCGAAATCGACAAGGCACAGGTCAACAGCTGGCTGGGCAAGGAACTGTTTGAATACGGCACAAAGGAAAAGAAGAACCAGGTCGGCACCGTTACAGGTCTTGCCTATACGCAGTTCGGCGGCGACACGCTTCCGGTCGAAGTCAACTACTTCAACGGCAAGGGTGCTGTCCATATGACCGGCTCGCTCGGCGACGTCATGAAGGAATCAGCCGAAATCGCGGTCGACTATGTCAAGGCCCATGCCGATGAGCTGAAGATCGATGCGAAGTTCTTCGAAGAACATGATATTCATATCCACGTACCGGAAGGCGCTGTCCCCAAGGACGGCCCGTCTGCCGGCGTGACGATGACAACGGCCATCGTTTCCGCCATCACCGGAAGGCCCGTATACGCGGATCTGGCAATGACCGGCGAAGTGACGCTGCGCGGGCATGTGCTGCCGATCGGCGGCCTGCGGGAAAAGTCGCTGGCAGCCCATCGTATCGGCATCAGCCGCATCCTGATCCCGCAGAAGAACCTGCGCGACCTGGATGAGCTGCCCGAAGCGGTCAGAGAGTCCATCGAATTCATTCCGGTTGAAGATGTTTCGGAGGTACTCGCGACGGCTCTGGAGGCCTGATGCAGTACCATGAAGCATCGCTGCTGAAAACAGCGGCGAACAAAAGCCAGTGGCCGGTATCGGACCTGCCGGAGATCGTCTTCGCAGGCCGTTCCAACGCCGGCAAGAGTTCGCTGATCAACGCCCTTGTCAACCGCAGCAACCTTGCCTATGCCGGCAAGACGCCGGGCAAGACCAGGCTGCTGAACTTCTTCCTGATTGATAACAGCGTCGTCTTCTGCGACGCCCCGGGCTATGGCTATGCCGTAGGGAATACGGCCAGCGCCGTCCCGTTCCACAAGCTGATTGATCCCTATCTGGAGCAGAGGACACAGCTGGCGGGGATGATCATCGTCCTTGACAGCCGTCGTACGCCGAACGCGGATGACATCCAGATGGCCGCCTACGGACGCAGCCGGCACCTTCCCGTGCTGGGCGTCTGCACCAAGGCCGACAAGCTGTCCCGCTCCCAGCTGAACAACCAGATGAAGATCATCGCCCAGACCCTTGATATCTCCCGCAGCTCGCTTTTGGCGGTGGACAATCTCAAGAAGACGGGCATGGATGAAGTGTGGGAAGCCATCAGCAGGATGACTGAACAGTACAACGGCTGAATCCGAATACACGATCTGCAAGGCCTGAGAGAAGCATCTCCCGGGCCTTTTCCTTTTTCTGCCTGTTTCTTTAGAAACCGCTTCGCTTAAGGGAAAGAAGGGATGAAAGAGTTGTTTCTTACATTTGTTTCATTACGCTTTCGATTTTGTTATAATAAGACAAACCTTTGGAGGTTTTTTATGAAAGTACTGATTGCCGCAGGAGGAACCGGCGGCCATATATATCCCGCCCTTGCACTGGCGGAAAGAATCAGGCAGAAGTATCCCGATTCAGAAATCGGCTTCTTCGGCTCGTATGACAGAATGGAACACGATGTCATCCCGGCAGCGGGATATGAATTCTTCGGATTCCATATGCATAACCCGCACGGCGGCGTGATGGATAAAGTCAAATGCGTCGGCTCGCTTGTCAGGGCCCAGCGGCAGTGCGGCCAGCTGATCGGCACCTGGAAGCCGGATATCTGCGTGGGTTTTGGCAACTATATCAGCGTACCGCTGATCAAAGCGGCCCATAAGGCCGGCATCCCGACCATGCTGCATGAACAGAACAGTTTTGCCGGCAAGGCCAACCGCATGCTGAGCATATACGCCGACGGCATTGTCGGCTGCTACGAAACGAACCTGAAACAGCTGGGTGAGAAGAAAACGAGGATTCTCGGCAACCCGTCCGCAACCCTGGCGGCCGATACGGCCTGGAACCCGGCTGAACTGGAGAAGATGGGCCTTGACAGCAGGCGGCCGTTTGTCCTGTTCATGATGGGCTCCCTTGGCTCAGCTTCGGTATCGAAGGTCATTGACGAAGCAATTGACCGGTTTGATGACTACCAGGTCGTCATCGCGGCCGGCGCGTCAAATGAATATGTCTATCGGCATGAAAGCAAAGGCAATGTCCGCATTGTCGAAAAGGTCAACGGCCGCAACATGCTGAAAGGGTGTGAGGCAGCCGTGCTTCGGGCCGGCGCGACAACAATGGCGGAAATCGAAGCGATCGGCACGGCGGCGATCCTGATCCCGTCCCCGTATGTTCCCAACAACCACCAGTATTTCAACGCGATGGAACTGGTCAATCGTGATGCGGCAATGATCCTTGAGGAAAAGGATCTCAATGCCGAATCCCTGGCTGTGATGCTGAACGGGCTGATGAAGGACAGAACACGGCGGGAACAGATGAAGCGCAATGCGGTTGTGGAAGAACGGAAATACGCAGCTGACCGCATCATTGAATTTATGGAGGAACTGACGGCGCATGAGTGATTTATATGAAAAGATGACGGCGTACTGCGAAGTGCGCTGCGACGTGCCGTTAAGCAGCCTGACAACATTGCGGATCGGCGGTACGGCACGGTATGTCGCCTGTCCGGGCAGCCTGGTCGCGCTGGACGGCCTGATGCGGGTGCTCGCGGAAGAAAAGGCGGCCTGGAAGATTTTCGGCAAGGGCAGCAACCTGCTCTGCTCGGATGATGCCTATGACGGCGTCATCATCAAGCTCGACAGCGGCTTTACCCATTCCTATTTTGAAGGAGACCTGCTGACAGCCGAAGCCGGTGCATCAATTATCGCGCTGGCATCGGAAGCAATGCGCCATTCGCTTTCCGGCCTGGAATTTGCCTGCGGCATCCCCGGTACACTGGGCGGCGCCCTGTTCATGAACGCCGGTGCCTACAAGGCAAGCATGGCAGACCTGACCGAAGAGGTGCTTGTCTACCGTGACGGCAGGTTCGAATGGTTCAAAGGCAAGGACTGCCACTTCGGTTATCGCTGTTCGGATTTCCAGAAGCATTCCGACTGGATCATCCTGGGCGCCAGGCTGCGCCTGAAACCCGGCATCCAGCAGGAGATTTCAGCCCTGATGGCTGACCGCAAGGAGAGAAGGATGAATACGCAGCCGCTCAACTATCCCAGCTGCGGCTCGGTATTCCGCAATCCGGAAGGGCATTTCGCCTGGAAGCTGATCGACGGCATCGGCTATCGCGGCAAGCGCAAGGGCGGCGTGCTGGTGACGGAAAAGCATCCGAATTTCATCGTCAATGAAAACGAAGCAACCGCTCAGGATTACATTGAGATGGTTGAAGAAATCCGTGCCCTGGTCAAGGAGAACTTCGGCGTGGATCTGAAAACGGAAATGGAGCTGTTCAATTGGCACTAGGAAACAAGGAGAGACCGGAAAACATTTCGGTGACAGAAAACGGGGCGGCGGAAAACCGCTCGCGGCCGACAAAATCAGCGGATGACGGATTCCTCAGCAGGATTGATTTGCTGATAAGGCTGGGAATCCTTTTGGGCGTTGCGGCTGTGCTTGCCCTCTATTTCCTGCTCGACATGAACAAGGTCAGCGCGGTCACGGTGGTCGGCACCCACAACCTCGAACCTTCCTACATCCAGAAGATCTCCGGCGTTACAACCGAAAACCGCTATTTCCTGACCATAGCGCCGCTGGTTGAAAAGAAGATCGAGGAAGACCCTCTGATCGAGAGCGCAAAGGTGACGCTGGAAAACGCCAATATCGTGCGGATTGAAGTCACGGAGAAAAAGGCCATCGGCTACCGTTATGAGGATGAACCGGTGATCCTGCTTGCCGACAACACCAAGGCGCCGCTGAAGAGTGACTATCTGAACATCGTAGCCAACCTGCCGATGATCACCGGCTTCTATGACGAGGAACAGACCCGCCTGCTGGCCCGCGGCTTTGAGAATGTCGACCGCAGCACGATCGAGCAGATGTCGGAAGTATCGCAGTATGCGCTGACATATGAGGATGAGGCCATCCGCATCCTGATGCGCAACGGCGGCTACTTCATCGGGAATT
This sequence comes from Solobacterium sp., assembly GCA_017536845.1. Next base: position 4,205 of record JAFWCP010000466.1, read on the forward strand.
ATTACAACCTGTATGCAGTCAACCAGTATGACCTCATCTATTCCCGCCTGACCGACCGTTCGGCCTGCATTTACGGCCCTGAGGACGGCAGCTATGCCTATGCGACAACCTGTCCCTGGCAGCTGGAGCCGGAGGAAAAGGAATACTGGTATGACGAAGAAGGGAATGTCATCGTCAACCGCTTCGGCGACAAGGTCGTCAAGCATTACTACAAGGA
>JAFWCP010000467.1 GCA_017536845.1 Solobacterium sp.
ATGACGAAAACGGCTATGCCGGCCTGTCCGAAACCGCCCTGTATTTCATCGGCGGCCTGCTGAAGCATGTCAAGGCCCTGTGTGCCTTTACCAACCCCTCCACCAATTCCTACAAACGGCTCGTTCCGGGTTTTGAAGCCCCGGTGACCATCGGCTATGCCCTGGCCAACCGCTCCAGCGTCATCCGCATTCCGGGCTATGCCCGCCAGCCTGAAACCAAACGCTTTGAACTGCGCTCCCCGGACGGCACCTGCAGCCCCTATTATGCCTTTGCGGCCATCCTGATGGCCGGCATCGACGGCGTCATCAACAGGATCAGCCCATCAGAACACAACTGGGGCCCGTTTGACGGCAGCCTTTACGACCTGCCTGAAGACCAGCTGGCAACGCTTGAACACCTGCCCTTCTCACTCCGCCAGGCCTGCCAGGAGCTGGAAAATGACCATGATTTCCTGCTTCAGGGCAATGTCTTTACAAAGGAACTGATCAACAACTGGCTGAAGGCACTGTACAAGGACATCAGCTTTGTCGACTACGTCCCCCACCCGGCCGAATTTGATCTCTATTACGATCTTTAAGCAGCATCCTGCCCGCTGAAACGGTTCGCCTTCATGCCGAACCGTTTTTTTCCGGCCTTCCGTATCTTTTTTTTCACTTTTTTCGGTCGTTTCTGTCATTTCCGACTATATAGAAAGTGAGAGGATTTCATGTCAATGAATCCCCGGTCAAAGAAAGGAGAAACTCTTATGATTTCTGATATGGACCTTTCCGGCTGGCCATCTGATCTTGATCTTTGGCAAATCGGTGATATGGTGTTCCCGGCAGAAGATACCGAGGATGATTCCGACGAAGATGTATCAGACACCGCCGTCAGGCTGGCGCGGGCCGGAAAGACCGAATGTCTGCTTGCCAACCACTTTTCCGGCTTTATCTACAGGTCAGCAAAACGCGCATCGCAGGAACTGCTGAATGCATTTCCCGACGGGATCAGGCGAAACGTGAAAAAGCTTGACAAACGCCGCAGGGTCAGCAATCCCGGATTCGAGAATATGCCGGAAAAGTACTTCGAACTGGATGTCCCTTTTGTACTGATGGATGGCAGCCCGGCCGATCTTGAACCGCAGCGATATAAGGATCAGTATCCTCGCGACCGTGCCATTGCATATGGAAAAGCACGGTTTCTGGCCTATGAGAAAGAACAGAAGAAAACCTTCAGGCCCAATGTCACCGTCATCTTCGTTTCCCAGCTGGATTACGGGCGAACCGGCAGACTGTATGAATGCCGGACTTACCTTGACACTCTGCCTGACGGCAGGGAAATCAGGATCACCGTGATCTTTGTCAACGGCGAGAAGGCGGATGATACAACATCTCTGGGAAGGCTGATGATCAGGCTGATGAAAGCAGGTGTCGAGCCGGAAGAGTTTGAACCGGAATTCCCGGAACACGCAAAAGCATTGCGAAAGCTGAACAGGAGAATCAAGAAGAAGGAGGAAAAACTGATGAGTGAGTACGAAAAGATCCTTACAGGGTATGGCGACAAGCGTGAAGCAAAAGGCGAAGCAAAAGGCAAAGCAGAAGGCAAAGCAGAAGGCAAGGCAGAATTTGCAGAAGAGCTTTTTGATCGTCTTGTCAAGGCAGGCGTTTCTGATGACATTCTGATTCCTGCCTATGCCGAAGCCATCGCTTCCATCCATGCCAGCCAGATCGTTGCGTCCAGTTTCATGTTCTGATCAGGCAGCATCGGAAAGAAGGCACACTGATGAGCGAATACGAACGCATCCTGACAGAATACGGCGACAGGCGTGAAGCAAAAGGTATGGCAAAAGGTATGGCAAAAGGTATGGCAAAAGGCAAAGCAGAAGGCTATGCAAGAGGCCAGGCAGAAATAGCAGACCGGCTTATTGATCGTCTTGTCAAGGCAGGCGTTTCTGATGATATCCTGATTCCTGCCTATGCCGCAGCCATTGCAGACGTTCATGCCAGCTGGATTGCCGCCATGCTATGAGTGCTGAAATGCTTCTTCATCCGGTTTCATCCGGCGAACAGGCGAAAACGGCACGTCACGAACCGTCATGACAGAAGGGGCCAGCCTTACCGGCTGAGCCCCTTCTGTTTTCTCATTTTCAAAATAAAAACGGATGAGCGTTCATCCGTTGAATGCCAGCAGGACTTTTGAAGCAAAGTCGATTGCTCGGCGGATATCCTCGTTGGATACCCGGGTGCGGAACAGCGAGCGCTTTTCCCCTACAACACAATGGTCACGGTAAACGGCAATGCCTTTGTGTTCCAGCAGGTTGACTGCCTGTTCGGTGCGGTCCAGACGGTTGCGATGAATCGAGAACACAGCCGCGCCCTTGATGCGGTTGACCGGCAGGTTGTCAAGATAATCCATCAGCACCGTATCCTGACGGCCATGCTGGATCGTCGTACCGACAAACAGAAGGTCACAATCGCCCAGATTATGCGGCCGGTCAATATCAATGGCCTTGACGCCGCATTTTTTGGCGATGGCTTCCGCAACCTGACGCATATTGTCCTTGTCGGAATGGTAGATTACACAGATATTCATCACTTGTCACCATCCTTCAGCAGGGCATTGATCACGCTCAGAATAATGGCGGCGATCACCGCCGTCCCCAGGGATTCCACCCTTCCCCCGCCATACCGCATGGCAACAAGGAGCACCACCCCGTTGATGACCAGGGAAAACAGGCCAAACGTCATCAGGGTGATCGGCAGGGAAATCAGCTTCAGCACCGGTTTGACTGTAGCGTTCAGGACGGTCAGAATCAAAGCTGTCGCCATCAGGGCAGTCGGGCTGCCAAAGTACAGACCTGACATCAGGAGCGTTACTATATAAAGCGCGAACGCGTTCAGCGCAATTCGTAAGATCAGTTTTTTCATAGGCATCATTTTACTACCCAAATCCCGCAGGATTATGGGAAAATCACATTTTCCTGCGATACACCTCATGCAGGGCTATCAGAAGAAGAAATACAGCCAGAATCACGATACAGAACAGGTCAAATCCATTCACAGCTTCCAATCCTCTCATACAGGAACTATCCTTTCTAACCGAATCGCCGGAATATCACCGCAGGTTTCAATATGCGGCGTGAGAAATATTTTACCTCATTTTTGATTTCAGAACAGCATCATTCCGCTCTGCTGTGAATTCGAAACAAGTTCTTGCGTATATACGCTACAATAATCCCGGAGGTTTATCATATGAAAACAATACGGAATCCTATCCTGATCATTCTGCTCAGCATGGTTTTCACCGTGCTGAAACCGCTTTCCGCCCATGCTGCAGAGGCAAAATACTATCGCTGGGGCACACCCTACCTGGCAGAAGGAGAGGTAAATCCCGGCCAATGGTATCTGAACGATGAGCCGATTGCCGGCCTGCCGTCCCCGCTGGGGTCAGCCGGTGATGAAGTGTACCTTTCCTTTTATGCCCCGTCAACGGCTTCCCTCAACAGTTCCCTGCAGGCCATTTCCAACGCCGTGCCGATTGCGGAAATCTATCTTGCCGCTGAAGGCAGCTTCATCATCGGCAGTTCTTCTTCAAAGCCTGAAGTCAGCCAGCTGGTTCTGGCATCCGAGAAAGGCTGCCGAACGGAAATCCATGCCAACGTTGAAGCCATCTATGCCCAGAGCTATCACAAGGCCTATGACCTGACGGTCCATGGCAATGTGCAGCATCTCGATATCTGCCCTTACGGGGCTGACCGCAATCTATCCGGAAACATCATCATTGACGGCAATGTCAGGACGCTGAACGTGCAGCTCAAGGCCCCGGACGCAGAAGAAACGGCAGATCATTATTACGAAGGTTCGCTGACGGTCAAAGGCATTGCTGAAAGCACAACTGTCATCTGGTGCAATCCGTCTGACCTCTATTATCAGACATTCGGATCCACCCGCAGGGCACTGCAGCTGGCCGACGGACGGTTTGCGGACGAAGATGATGTCCCCATCCACACTTCAGATGACACTGTTGGCCGCAAAGACATCATCCTCTACGGTATTGACGGAAAGAAAACAAAACTGTCTGATCTGAAGACCGATTATGTTTCTTATACCTACGGAGCCTTCTGGCCGGGTGAAAACGGCATCGACCCGTTCAGCCTGGAAACGCAGAAGACGGAACTGGCGAAAGAGCTGGCCGCCGCAAAAGCAAACTACGGCATATCCCTTACCACCGTGATCAGTCTTGAAAATGCCGGCCAGCCCCTGAAGAAACTTTCAGCCGCAGATCTCAAGGCCATTCAGTCTGCCTTCCCCAACGCCGTGGTCTCCTGCTATCCGGCCTATGCCGAAAAGGCAGACGCCCTGTTTGCCGATGTGCAGATCAGTTCCTATATGGATCTTGGGACAGGGC
>JAFWCP010000468.1 GCA_017536845.1 Solobacterium sp.
CCCCAGAGATAAAGCAATCCCATGACCACCTCTGGTGCACAGAGGAATGAAATGAATACTTCATCATTCACAGAGACCTCCTTTCCAGCGATGCATCGTGGAAGAAGGTTTACAGAAAGACTCTGTTTTCCTTCGTTTCCGCATGCATCGCAATCGATATCATGCGTACACTCGGGAAAGGAAATCTGCAGGTATGCAGATGATCAGCAGAGCCGGTACAGGTGAACCCCATCGGCAGATTGCGCCGATGGGGATATCATAAGATGGAATATAAATGAATCAAGATCAAATTGACAGAAATTCTGCAGGAAGGACTGCTGTCGGAAACAGGAAAAGTCCTGAACATGCAAAAAGGTCCATGCGGACCTTCTTACTTGTTATTCTGCAGCTTGAGCAGTTCCTCAAACGGGTTGACTTCCTTCTGCTTTGGCGGCTGGACCTTGATGGTGAAATCAAAGTCTTCCAGCAGCAGTTCCGTCATCTCGGCGGAAGGATCTTTGACGATCCTGCCGGCCTGTTTCAGGATGGCGTCTTCCACGACATTTCTGGCCAGACGGCCGTTGCCGGCTTCGGCAGCGTTGATGGACTGGACCTTGGTGAAATATTCTTCCAGCGGGGCCAGGACATCTTCGGCAATCTTATAGCCTTTGGACTTTGCCTGGATGACGGCAATCTTGCGCAGTTCTTCACCGGTATAGTCCGGGAAGTGGATCAGGTTCGGGAACCTGGACTTCAGGCCGGAGTTGGATTCCATGAAGACCGACATCTCCTTGCTGTAACCGGCGAGGATGACAATCAGGTTGTCACGGTTGTCTTCCATGGCCTTGACGATGGTATCAATGCACTCCAGGCCGAAGCTGTCGTCCTTGCCTCTGTACAGGGAATAGGCTTCGTCGATGAAGATGACGCCGCCGATGGCGGACTTGATGACCGACATGGTCAAAGGCGCTGTCTGGCCGACATACTGGGCGACAAGGTCGGCCCTGGTGACTTCCACCAGCTGGCCTTTGGTCAAGGCTCCGATGGCTTTCATGTAACGGGAAATCAGGCGGGCAATGGTTGTCTTGCCGGTGCCGGGGTTGCCGGTAAAGATCATATGCATGGCCAGGGAAGCAGTCTTCATGCCCTGCTCTCTGCGGCGCTGCTGGATGGCGATATGCGACTGCAGGGAACGGATATAGGACTTGACCATATCCAGGCCGACGATTTCATCAAGCGCGGCATTGACCTCGTTGATTTCCTCTTCACTGTTCTTCGAACGGGACAGGATGAAATCCCTGTCATGCACGTTCACCAGCGGCTTGTCTTCCTTGACCACGGCTTCGATTTCCTCACCATGGCCCAACCCTTCGTTCAGCACGACATGGGACAGGGAAACATAGAAGTCATAGTACAGGTCGGAAATGGAATCCGCACCGCCCGTCTTGTCGTAATGGTCCTTGACCCACTGTTTCACCGGGGGCAGGACGTTCATCCTGATGCGAAGGTTTTCCTGCGCCTTGGTGATCAGGGCATCGGTTTCCTTGTCAATCAGCATCTTCACACTTGCCTCGTCCAGTGCTTTGGTTGTAACGGTATCCATGACATGGTACATGAAGTCTGCACCGAAGGAATCCTGTACCTTGGATGCTGAACCGGTGGTGATGAAGATCAGGTATTTGCCGGCAGCGGACAAAGAGTCCACAGCATCCTTGACCAGGCCGGTCTGCGCTTCCACGAGCATGCCCTTGGACAGGACATAGCGCTTGGAAAGGGTGACCGAGCCGGTTGTGGCCAGGGAGTCCACCATCCTCAGGAAGGACGGGAACCCGCTTTCAAAGTTTTCAAAGCAGATGACCGAACCGGGTGAGGAAATGGCCTCATACAGGTCCTGCAGGAAGATCTGTTCCTGGGCGCCGCTTGTATAGCGGGACATGTCAATGGTTGATACTTCCCCGGACAGGAAGATGGTCTTCTCGTACAGGGAACTGGAAATCTGGATGACAGCCTGGTGTTTGCCGGAACCGCGCGGGCCGGCCAGCAGGATGACATTCTTCGGAGCACCTTCCTTTTCGCCCATGACAAACGGACGGCGGAAGGCGATGACCAGCTGGCGCATGGCATCGGCCTGGCCGACGATCTTCTGGTTGAGGACAGCCTGGATTTCATCAAACACGGCAGCCGAATCAAAGTCCTTAAGCGGTTCTTTCTTCTCTTCCCGCGGCGCAACGCCGTAATCCATATGCAGTTCCTTTTCCAGAGCGTCAAGATCCACGGCTGCATCAGGATAGTATGTATTCAGGTCGTTGACGGTTGTCTGCACATCCATCAGGGAAGGATCGACGGGCTTGGGCTTGCGCATTTCATTGGCCATGTCTTCAAGATCCTTCTTCTGCTTCTGCAGGATCCTGTTCAGCTCATCAAGCGCATTGCCGGCTGTCTTGAGGATATCGTTGGACTTTTCTTCCTTCTCCTTCACCGCTTCGGTTGTCAGGACAATATCTTCAGCCGTCTTGTCCTTTTCATACGCCCGCGGCTTGTTCATGACCTCGTTCCAGAGTCTTTCTTTTTCTTCTCTTCTTTTATCAGACATCTCTTATTCCCCCAGTTTTCTACCCAGGCGGCCTTCATTGGTCAGGCCGTCTTTCTGCAGCACTGCTTCGAGAGTGGAAATATCAGCCGAGAGGTTGATGAAATCCTGGTCGGTCATGCTGGAGATAATGGTTTTCATGGCGTCGTTGATCAGGACGATGGTCCGGCCCAGACGCTGTTTTGTCGCTTCGTAGTTCGGGTCTGTCTTGGCTGCCTGCAGATTGTCATACTGGGTCAGGATCCTGACCAGGATCGGCAGGTAGTATTCATAAAGCTTCTTCAGCTTGTCACGGGAATCAGGGAACTTCTCTTCCAGGATCTGGATCTGTTTCAGCAGGGCTGCGGTTTCATACAGCCCGTTGGAAATCTCCTCGTCGGGAATGTTGTTGTTGAGCTGGGTGATCTGTTCCAGGAACTCCTGGGAACCCGGCTTCTTTTCTTCCACAACCGGCTCGGGCTCCGGCTCCGGCTGGGCATGCACCTGGGGTGCCTGTTCCCTTGCCTCAACGTCGATGACCGGCTCCTGCGGCGTCTCGTTGAGTTCGGCAATGCGGATCATCTCATCCAGGATTTCATTGTAGGAATCCGGATAGCTGCGGCCAAAGTCGCTTAAGGAACTGATCATGCTGTTGTTGCGGTAGACATCCAGGGATGCCAGTGACGCATATCTTGTGCCTCTGATCCGCAGGTCAAAGCTGTTGCCCAGACGGATGCTGTCATGGGTGCGGAACCAGTTCCGCAGATAAACATTCACCCGCGCCATCTGGGCCGGGGTATATCTCGTTCTGCCCGCCGTCCGGTAGTAGTCACCGGTGCGTGTATAGCTGCGGGCATAATTCATGGAACGTTCTTCCTCACGCTTATTCGAGGATTTCACAGCCCCGTACGTGATCATCGCAACGATTCCCAGTATTATCATCAGTGGTAATAAGCCATCCAGTCCAATAAAGATGAAGATGAACAGCACCCACCAATAATCGCCTACGCCTCTCCTTCTTTTCATTTACTTACCTCGATAAACACTTCCCTATTATAACATAATGGGTGATTCTTGTTTTTATGTCCTGCCGAAAAAACACAGAGTCCAAAGACTCTGCGTCAGCGATAATCAGGATCATGGATGTCAAGCAGCACGGCCTTCAGTTTTGTGTCTGCCGTCAGGCGGTACGTACCGCCGGCAGCGTTGAAGACAGTGCCGGCCGATACCTGTTCCGTATCCTTCTGCGTGATGATCTTCCCCCTGCCTTCCAGCACCAGCAGCATCACCTTCTGGCTGACTTTCCTTTCCTCGCCAGACACACCGGCATCATACGATTCCAGGTACAGGTCGGCATTGGGGTCGTCAATCAGTGATACCCTGTATTCACCGTTCTGGCGGAAGGATATCATGCTTGCAAACGGCAGGACCGCCCCTGCGGCAAGCAATGCCCCTACGTTTGAGGTATTGGGGAAGATGAATTCCGTAAATACCGCATCTTCATCCGCATGGAAGCCCATCAGGACATTGGCAGGACGGATGTAAAGATCCCCCTGCTTCAGTTCATAAGATGTCTGGTTCTCGTTGTAAACGCCTGTGACCTTGCCTTCGTCAATATAGTATGCGGCATGGTGGTTCAGCCTTTCCGGTGAAATCTCCGTGCCGGCCCCCATGGAATAATAGGTCATGACGTAGCCGTAATTATCATAAATCGTATTCGAAACAACGCTCTGCTGAATCGGCCTGTTCAGGACAGCGGGTTTATATATCTTCATTCTGACGCCTCCTTCTTGCCCTGACCCGGTTGATATGCCGCTCAAAACTGCCGTCATTCAGCAGCGTTGCCAGCAGCAGCTGTGAGAAGGTGGATACCGTATTGGAACAGAAGGAAATCCGCTCCCGGTACAGTTCTGTATTCCGGTCAGGCAGGATCATGTAGCCTACCCGCATGCCCGGTGATATCGTTCTTGTGAACGTATTCATGTAAATTACCCGGCTGCTGTCCAGAGCATACAGGGTCACCACCGGCTTGGCGGCAACAGAGAATTCCGAATCATAGTCATCTTCGACGATGATGCCGTCACGCTCTTTTGCCCAGGCGATGTATTCCTTCCGCTTTTCCATATCGGCGGTAGAGCCGGAAGGATAGCTGTGATACGGGGTGACGTGCAGGACGCCTGCCCTTGTCCGCCGCAGTTCTTCGCTCAGGATGCCGTTTTCATCCATCTTCAGATAATCCAGTGTCAGGTCATTGCTTAAATATATGGAACGGATCTTTTCATAGGAAGGATCTTCAATTGCAAAGATCTTCTCTTCCTTCAGCATATGCACCACCAGGGTATAGAGGTATTCCGCCCCAGACCCGATGACCACCTGGTCTTCCCGGATATGAATGCCCCGGGAACGTGCCAGATAGGAAACAACAGCCTTTTTCAAGGCCGTATTCCCCAGCGGGTCGGAACGTTCCATGACTGCTTCTCCATAGTCGGTCAAGACCCGTCTGGCGGTTCTGGCAAAGACCGAATACGGAAAGGCATCATCCTGGCTGCCCGGGCTTGCAACTACCGTTGACTCGTGGGCACTGGCAAACAGGGTGTCTTTCTGATAGATGACAAAGTAGCCCTGTCTTTCCCTTGGCTCGATATAGCCTTCATCTGTCAGAAGGTCATATGTATGCTCAATCGTGCTGAGGCTGTAGCCCGTTTCCATTGAGGTCACCCGCTTGGAAGGCAGTTTTTCCCCGTATGGGTAGACGCCGGATTTGATGTCTTCCCGGATAAAGGTATAGAGCTGTTCGTAGACAGGCTCTTTTCTGCTTTCGTCGATCGGGTACCTCATAAAATGATTATTCCATCAGTTTTTCAAAAACGCAAATCATTTAAATCAAGTAAGCTCTTACATGAGTAAAAAAAGGCACATTGTTCCGCATTCTGTCCCTGTCCGGCAGTGTTCAGAATGGAGATTCTCTTCCGGCAGAAGTGCTTTTTCTGATCAGATGATTGCTGTCATCCTGCAGCTTTCAGAACCGGCATTCATCGAAAAAAGCAGAAAACCGGGGAATGGACCAGAGATCTGCCGCTTGGCTTCTTCACGGATTACATGATTTTATTTTTTCATCGATCATTGAGAAAACGGAATCATACTGTTCAGGTGTAACCGGATGACAAGGACGGCAAAACCTGTACAGTTCCCGCAGACCTTCGGAATCACCATATGCTTTCCTGACCTGTTCGTAAGCAAACTGATTCGCATCAGCTTCATATGGCTGGCCAAGATACAGAGCCGTAAATACTTCTTCGCCGCCGTCCAGTTTACATTCCAGGTATTCTCCATCAACCAGCTTATAGCATGTGCCGTCATACATGATGACATAAGCCAGGCTTCTTCTGATCTCTTCACTGAATCGTTCCGGGCGAAGATACTGTGAAGCATGCCTTAATTTGTGAAACATGAAAAATGCCTTTTCGTAATCAGGCGCTTCGCACAATCGCTCCGCATGAATGTATACCGTTCTGGATGCCGGATCAAATGTCCCGTTTGCCTCTTCATAGCCTGGCGGCATATCGAACGATAATTTCAGATCCAGGTTCTCATCCATGCAGTATTCGTCAAAACACTTTCTGTAATCAAACATCAGCTGTTCTCCTGCATATATCAGTTTCTCTGCGTGAATAATACCAGCACTTCTGCCGTATTCCGGTTCCATCAGGCAGTATACAGAATGATGATTCTCTTTAGGCAATTGCTGCTGATTGCATTCCTATCAGTGTCATAGTGCACAAATTGCATTACGAACAGAACGGCATTACCTGATCGGTTGCATGAATTGTTCTTAGTCAGCTTAGATTTAATACATTTTATCAAGTACAAGTGTCAGACCTTTATGACTTCCGCTTGAATCAGAAAAAGCCCATATGACCTGCCGTTTCTCTTGCAGATAATGAAATGATCTTTACATCACCTCAGCCGAAATGATGCCCGGCATCTCTTCAAACCTCTTTGCCAGTGCTTTCGGATCAACCTCTCCGCCCGGCCGCAGCGACAGCAAGGCTGAATACACAGCCGTCCCGTCCTGGCTGGAACCGGTGATCTGCAGGTTTGTGATGGACATGTTATCATCCTTGCACATCCGCAGCACCTTGTCAAAATCCTGCCGGTTGTAATAGCTCAGCACAATCTTGAAGACCGGGTAATGCACGATTCTTGACCGCACATCCGCAAAATAGGTTTCGCACAGCAGCACCAGGGCAATGGCGATCAGAGCGCCTTCATAGAAGCCTGCGCCGATGGCAATGCCGATGATGGCGGTGGTCCAGATGCCTGCCGCCGTGGTCAGGCCTTTGACCGTCTTGTTGCGGGTGACGACAATGGTGCCGGCGCCGATAAAGGAAATGCCCGAGATGACCTGCGTTGGAATACGCGACATATCCGCCGAAAGCCCCAGTACAAGGTACAGGTACTGGCCGGTCATGGAAGCCACAACCGCGCCGATGCAGACAAGGATGTGGGTACGGAAACCCGCTGATTTGTTTTTATAGCTGCGTTCAAGGCCGATGACACCGCCGGCAATAAAGCCCATGACCATCCTGAACAGAATCGGGAAGAACGTCATTCCTCTTAAACCGTTGAATATTGATAACATACAGATTCCTCCCTCTTACGAAATCAGTTCCTCTGCCGAAAACACACACGGCAGTTCGGCAATTCCCGCCATCATGTCTGAATGTGAAGGATGTTCTTTCGACAGCTTCATGGAGAATACGGCAGCCGGGTTCTTCTCTCCCTGTCGGACAGTACGCTCCACTTCAATGTCATAAATATGCGCATTTCTTTCCTTGATCAGATTTATGATGGCGTCGATGTTGTCAATCACGTCAAACTCGACATACAGCGTGATATTCCGTGTCCGGCGTTTGTACAGTTTCTCCAGCTCGGTCATGAAATTCAGCGTGAAGAGAATCATGACAAAGGCAATCAGCACACACTCGTAAAAGCCTGCCCCGCAGGCAATGCCCATGATCGCCGAGGCAAACAGCCCAGTGGCCGTAGTCAGGCCTTCCACCTGCTGATGTTCCACCGCGATGATGGAGCCGCCGGCCAGGAAATCGATGCCGCCGATCACCTGGGCCGAGAAGCGTGATGCGTCAAATTTGGAACCGACCTGTTTCACAATATCAGCCCATTCCGTATGCATCATCTCTGATTCATACATGGAAATCAGAACCGTCAGCGCTGCGCCGATCCCCACCAGCATATAGGTACGGAATCCGGCGGTACGGTTCCTTTTGGTCCGCCCATAGCCGATGATGCCCCCTGCCGCCATGGCAAGGCACAGTCTGAGGATCACCGTCAGGAAGCTGAACCCGCGTAAATACTCTATGAATGATGCCATAAGGATAACCTCCGGTAAGACCATTATACCAAACCCGACAGGTGTGGATGATAACCAGACATATGTGCACGATAAAAAATCGTGATACAATAACCGCCATGAAAACCAGAGCTTATCTTTCCCTGATCCTGGCGGTGGTGCTTTGGGGCTCTTCCTTCATCGGCTCCAAAATTGCCCTGGGACATTTTTCCGTCTGCCTGCTGTGCATGGTCCGCTTTGTCCTGGCCACGGTTTTCATGTTCATTGTCATGCTTGTCTCAAAACGTTCCTTCGCCCTGCCGGAGAAAAAAGACAGGAAGTACATCCTGCTTTCGGCCCTGCTGGGCATTGCCGTCTATTACGCCCTGGAAAACCTCGGCCTGACCATGACCGGGGCTGCCGATGCCAGCGTCATCAGCGCCAGCTATCCCACCATCACCGTACTGACCGGCATCCTCATGTATCATGAACACGTCTCCCGTGCCTCCGTCTTCGGCATCCTGTGTGCCTTTGCCGGGGTGGTGATCCTGACCTTTGCCGCTCCTGACGGCAGCAGTTCGCTGTACGGTGACCTGCTTCTTGTAGCGGATGGGTTCATGTGGGCTCAGTACAACTACCTGACCCAGCGCATTTCGAAAGACTGTGACAATATTACCGTCACCTTCTGGCAGACCTTAGCCGGCACAATCCTGTTCATCCCGTTCCTGCTTCTGGAAACCCCGGTGATCAGAGATCCCGATCCCGCCGCAATTGCGGCTGTCCTGTACCTTTCGGCCGGATGCACGGTATTTGCCCTGCTGTTATACAACGTCGGCTTACGGGATGTCAGCGCCGATACCGCTGCAGCCTTAATGAACTTCATGCCGGTTGCCGGCATCATCCTTTCCGCCCTGATCCTCCATGAAGCCATCACCCTGCGCCATCTGCTGGGCACTGCCATCATCATTGCCGGCGTCATGCTTTGCATGAAGAATACAGACTAAAACAGGCCGTCGGCCTGTTTTATCGTGTAAACAGCTGGGAAGAGAAGATGTTCAGGAACAGGAAGCATCCGTCTTCCGTATAGAAGACAATCCCTTCCGGATCCTGTTCAAACCGGCATTCAACGATCTGGTCCGCCATGACGATCTGATACACAATCGGCAGGTCGAATGACGTTTTCAGCACCCCGTCTTCCAAGGCATAGCTGCCGGAATAGACCGTCTGGTTTTCGCTCTGATTGTCGCCGACGATGATCATCAGCGTCTCCGAAGCCAGCGTCATGCTTTTAATGTAAGCCATCGGATAGTCAGCTGCCGGTGTATGCATTCCCTGCCATCCGCCGGTCAGTTCCGCGTCGAGATAGGCAGGGTGGAAGGAAGCGTCACTGGGCGCAAACAGAACCGTTTCCTGGGTAAACGGGTCAAACAGGCGGAGGCTGCCGCCTTCTTCTTCCACCGTCCCGTCGGAAGTCACATAATACACGGTCGAAGTCAGCGCCATGCCTTCTTCTGCCGGATAGGCTCCGGCCGCATGATAGGCCAGGGTTTCCGTGTCATAGGAAAGCGGGATGAAATACCTGCCGTTGAAGAACCAGCTGCCTTCTTCCTCCAGGTGCACATACGTTTCCCCGGAAACAAACGTGCCGTGAGGATAGGGAACCGGCGTCGGCGTGCTCTCCGGGGTCGGGGTCGGTTCCGGTGTCACCACCGGCGCCGGCGTTTCCGCGATAACCGGCGGCGGAACGTTTTCCGGCTGCGGCTCTGCCTTATGGAACAGGCCGGTATCCAGCACAAGAGGAAAGATGATGAAAAGAACAGCCGCCATCATGAGCAGTTTCCGCAGCTGCCTGCGCTTCTTTTTCTTCTTTTCTTCTTCCTCCTCTTTCACCGGGGGCACATAACCGAGATTGAACTCATCCGGCAAGGGACGGAATTCTTTCTCTTTCATTCTCTGATTCCCAGTTCTCTCAGCTTCTTCAGCAGGTACAGGTTCATCTGCCGTCTGGTGTTGTAGACTTCCTTTTCATCTGCTTCCGCAACAAAGCGGATGATTGCCTCATCGTCAATGCTCTCGACGCCAAGGCAGCGGATGTTTCCGTAATCGGCACTGATGACCTTGTCCACCGCTTCATCAGGAACGGCAATGTCAACAACGACAGCCGACTTGTAGGAAGAACGGTTCAGGACGTCCTTCATGGAAGAGTTGTTGAAGATCTTTTCATTGCCGGCATTGTCCTTCAGGCAGGTTGTACGGATGCCGATTTCGGTGACTGTCCCCAGGAAACCGTCAACCTCGATGATGTCGCCGACCTTGTACTCCTGCTCAAACAGCATGAACAGTCCCGTAAGCATATCCTCGATAATGCCCTCGGCACTCAGGCCGATGATCAGGGCAAGGATGCCGATGCCGGCAATGATGCCGTTGATGTCAGCGCCCAGGATCCGTAACGACCAGACGACCATCAGGATGGTTGTCACATAATCTGCCGCACTTCTTAACAGCGTGACCAGGGTTGCCAGCTTCGCAACCCGGATCAGGGAAATCAGGAACTTGAGCAGATACTTCACCGCCGTCAGCACGGCGATGATGATCATCACTTTTACCAGAGATACAATGTCAACGTGAAAGCTTGAAATGAATTCTTTCAGATCCAGGCCGACCAGGTTTCCCAGTCCCAGACAGAGTGCCAGCACGATAATGGCGGCGATGATTTTGCGGATGTCTTTCTTCATGTGCTTCTCCTTACGATCAATTCTCTTCACGGCTCATCTTCGATACATAATAGCCTCTGCCGATGCCGACGGTATCTTCATTTCCCTGTTCCCAATGGCCTTGCTCACCGACAATCTGCGTTTCGGTGTGGCCCCTTTCGGCCTGGGCATACTGGTCAACAACGCGGATGGTTTCATCATAGGCAGCCTGATCAATCACCGTGATATACGACGTTGTGGTCTGCGTTCCGGTGATGATATTGCCGTCACGGACACCTGCCTGTGCCAGGGCCGATTCATAGTCGTAATACGTCTCCCTGTATGTGGTGCCGAAGGCATCCGGAAAATCCACATACCACACCGGGGTGCTGACCGAGACCGGTTCCTGATGGGTAACGGCATCATGATGGATGGTCTCATAGTGGCTGATTTCCTGCCGGGCCGGCGTATCCACGATATAGACATCCTGCGGCGTCCCTTCGACATCCACCACCCAGCGGTTGTTCCGGCTGTCGTCGGAAATCCACATATTCGCTGTCGTGACAGCTGTTCTGGTGCCTTTGTGCACATCTGCAGTCTCTGTATCCTTCAGAACCGGCTGACGCATCAGCGCTGATATGACCAGCGATGCTGCCGCGAGAATTCCCAATCCTTTCATTTTCCTGTCCTCTTCTTTGTCAGATGATAATTCATTATACCGGATGACGAAGCCTTTCAGGGAAGCAAATGCTGTGTTTTCATGCGGGACCGGGCATTTCCGAAAAAACACCATCGGGAAGAAGCCAGATGGTGCAGTCATGCCTGTTGTTTATAAATCCATATCCAGCAGCGTCTGGATGCCCTTTGCGGACTTGCCGTATGATTTGACGTCAAAGTCGAAATCCCTGACATCCAGCCTGTACTGCACTGTGCTGTCGGCATCGGTTTCCACCCACGAAAGGTTCTCAATGCAGGCCAGCACTGCCGCAAGATGGGGGACATCCAGTTCCCCTGCGGCATCCTTGATGATCAGCCCGTACGGCTCGTTATCCGTTTTCAGTTCAATTCCTGAGAACTCAATGCCTGCACTCCACAGCACTTCGACAACCGCTGAAGCATTGCCGACATACGGCGTCACACTGTGGAACAGCTCCGCTGCCTCGCTCTTTATGATGGTTCCCTGATCATAAATCACATAGCCGTTCATGGTAACGGCTTCCACGTCCGCATCCAGCATCCATACATGATCCTTTTCGGAGAACGGCAGCCGCTTGCCGGTGGCTGCTTCCAGATGCACCGTTGTCCCTTCCCTTGTCAGCTTCGGTGAACGGATGGCATAATCTGCATCTGCCGCCTGCACCTTGACGACAATATTGCCGTTCTGGACAGAGACCCGGGTATCAATGCCGTGAATGGATTTGCTTGTCCGGTAATACATCACCCCGGTGAATAAGGCCGTGCATAATACGGCAACGCCAATGACCAGGCTGACAAAGCTCCTGATCTTCTTCAGATAGTTGATTTCCCGATGGTTTTCTTCATGCACCTCGGGTGTTTTCATCGCCTCATATTCTTCCCGGCATTCCTTGCAGGTAATAAGGTGTTCTTCAATGTCCCGGCCTGTTTCCGGGGAAGTCAGCCCGTCCACATAGGCAGGCAGCAGGTCTTTTACGATATGACAATCCAGTTTACTCATGTTCCAGCTCCTTTCGCAGTTTCAGTTTTGCCCGATAGTACGTCACTCTTGCCCAGTTTTCACTGTGCCGTGTCACCTCGCCGATCTCGGCAAAGGAAAGATCACCGAACAGCCTCAGCTGCACCACTTCCCTTTGTTCCTCACTCAGCCGATGGATGGCTTTCAGAATTTCCAGTTTCCCGATCCTGCCCATGACAATCTTTTCCGGGCTGCTGTCATCGGGAATCTCCTCATCCGGTTCACTTTGCTTCGGATGCCTGCGGTAATACTCATACAGTTTGTTCTTCGCAATGGCACACAGCCAGGTGGTAATCTTCCCTTCCCCGTTGAAGGTATGGATGGATCTGACTGCCTGGTAGAACGTCTCCTGGGTAATCTCCTCCGCAATATCCTCGTTTTTGGCAAGAGAAAGAAGATAACGGTAGACCATATCCGCATGTTTCCGGTAAATCTCTTCCATGGAATCCATCGTTTTTCCTCCTTTCGTACATATATGCAGAACAGCTGCTGTTTCGTTACAGCCGTAAGTTATTTTTTTCAGTTTTTTTCTGCTTCCCGGCAGAAATCATCCACGGCTTTGACAAACTCTTCCTGGAAGGCATCAAAATCCTCCGGCAGCACGTTTGTATCCAGGTCAAACATGGTGCCGTCTTCAAAATACGCGGAAATCTGCAGGAACACAATTCCATTGCCGCTGTGGTCCTGTTCGCCGTTGCGGCTTTCATACCGCCTGGTCAGGTCAAGGAAGCTGTCAAAAGGCAGGCTGTCTGCCGTACCCTTGCCATGGTAATCAGTGCCCTTTGCCAGCACCTTGCCGTCCGGGTCCTGGCGGATGGCATACCATTCGTTCTGATGCTGTTTCAGCTCGATTTCATAATATGCGGATTCCGGCGCATAGAATGCGCCGCCGATGATGATTTTCAGATACTGCACTTCACTGTCTGACAGGGCAGAGGGATGGATCTCCTTCTCAATGGCATCCATGCAGAAAGAGGTGCATAGCGACATCACCTCATTGTAATTGCCCGGGAAACTGTTATAGCCCGATGCATTGACAGTCTTACCGTCGGAAATGGCCATGCGGAAAAGAAAGCTTTCATCCGCGTCCAGGACATCCGGGTCATTGCTTTTCATCCCGGCAAAGCCATCCCAGCTGAGGATGTTGTATTCCAGCAGGTCCTGATACAGCTGCCGCACTGCTTCCGCATCCAGGACAACAGACCGCTCGACATTTTCTACAGCCGCATGGCCAAGGTCCTCTTCCTGAACTTCCCATACCTGCTGCAGGTAATAAACATCCTCATCTTTATAGATGCTGTAGTATGGTGAAACCGCCATGCCGACAGTGCCGAACTGCAGACCGATCAGTTCCGTATCCGTTTCCGGCAGGATCCTTTTCGCCGGTGTTTCGCCTTCTTCCGGCTGCCGGAAGTACAGGGTCATGGTTTCTTTTTCATCCATCTGCAGTTCCAGCTTCAGGCCATGGTCATAGTGAAGCTTTTGAATGCGGCCTGTCTTATGAAAACGGTTGGGCCAGGCAAAGTCTTCCTTCATATTGACCTCAAGCAGGTAGTTGTTCCCGAAACCCTGGAACCTGTCAAAATTCATTGTCTTAAATGTATGCACGGTTTCGCCGTAATAGCACAGGGATGCCTGATGTTCTTCAAGATTCACCGACCACTGCGGCGTGCTGTCGGAAATCCATGTCCCCCGCATTTCTTCCGGCGTGCCGACATCTTCTCTGTACATGCCGTCGCCATCCATGATCTGATGGTCAACCGCTGTCCCTTTCGTTATCAATACAATGGCTGTCACCACGGCAGCCGCCAGCACAATCAGAATTCCGATTTTCATTTTCATTTTTCAAACCTCTCTGCCTTCATTATACGGTATTCTGCAGTCAGAAAAAAAGGAAGCGTGAACTTCCTTCAGAACATGCAGTCAACGATGGGGGCAGGCCCCTCTTCAGCATACATTTTGATAACACCCTCAACCAGGTCACCGTTCCTTTCAGCATAGACAACCTTGACATGGCCTTCCATTTCAAACCCGCAGAGGCCATTGCTGAGGTACAGAAGGCGGGAAATCCTGACGGTTTTGCCGGTCTTCTGATAAGAACTGTCGGTTTCTTCGCCATACCAGTATTCATTATCCTGCCCTGTGATATCCGCATACAGTGCATGGTCAGGAAGGCCACGGTAATCCACTTCTTCATAACCGTCCTCCTTGACGATGATGCAGATGGGATCGTACGTCATCGGATAGACAGCTGTTCCGTTTTCTCCCTCGATCACCAGTTCAAAATCATCCCCGTTCCTGGTCAGCACCGGGTCATTGAGCAGGTCGCAGTCCAGCCTGATCATGTTGTTTCCAAGTTCCGTATACGTACCATAAACAGTCCCTGTGCCGGTCAGTTCGCTGCACTGTTCCAGGCAGTAGTAAGGACCGGCAGCCTTGTTGATGACGACATAGAAATGCGAGAAATCCGCTGGAATGTATGTACCCTGCTGAAAGCCGGCACGGATGATTTCTTCTTCCCGTTCTGCCTGCTGCAGGGCGTACATGCCCATCAAAACGGAACAGACAGCCAACAGCCAGACCATCCATTTCTTCTTTTCCTTTGTAAAGGCCTCATATGCCGCAAAGATACACAGCAGGATGCCGCACAGAATTGTAAATGCCGCGTTCTTTAAGGCAATGCCGACAGCGGCCAGGATGAGCAGCATAAGCATGGCCATAATGACCAGTCGGTCATACCGGCGGGCGTAGGAATCATTCATGGTCAGCAGTTCCTGCACCTGCTGTTCATGGGCCTTATCGACATGCTCTTTTCTTTCCCCGTCCATCAGCTCGGTAACGGCAATGCCCAGTTCATCCGCCAGCGGTTCCAGCATGGCAATATCCGGCTGCCCCTGGCCCCGCTCCCACTTGGAGACTGCTGCCCGGCTGACGTGAAGCCGGCCGGCCAGGTCATTCTGGCTGAGCCCTTTTTCCTTTCTGATCTCCTGAATCAGTTTTCCTGTCTTTTCCGCGTTCATACGTGCACCTCCTGTGCCAGTACCATACCTGCATTCCCTCTTTTCCGCAAGCGACGCTGCGTTGCCTGCCTCTGTATGACTTCATTGTATGGGATCCGGAACATGAAAAGCACTACCGCTAAGGAAGCGTTTTGCTTTTCAGCGGTTAAGGGAAGCACTCTCCGTAATCCTCCAGGTAAGGAAGGATTCTGACGATCGGCTCATATTCACCGGTACGGCTGTTATAGAATGACAGTTTCGTCCGGTCAAAGGAAGGAACATACTTTTCCAGTTCCCGGAAGCCGTCCTGATACCCGATGATTTCCGCTGTCTCATCGTCGATGAGCTTCATGAAGGCCAGATAGCATTTCCCCTGTTCCGGCAGGAAGTCCCCTTCCCGCATGGTTTGCACGGTTCCGGAAATGCCGCCTTTGCGCAGGAACCTGTCGATGTGTTTTTCACTATCAATGTATGGATTCCACTTGTAGCTGTGGTACGCGGAGAAACTGCCCTCTGTATATACTTCACCGTCTTGTTCAATGCTGCCGGTGATGGTAATGATGTGAATCATTGCGACAAGGTCCGCTTCTTCATACAGCTCCTGTGCGCTTCTTTCTTCTGCCGGTGGAAGCAGAACCGTCTGTTCCGCCTGCATGCCGGCATAGGCATCCAGTACCGGCGGTACAGGTTCCAGGTCAATCTCCGTCAGGCTGCGTACGAAGGCTGTGATTTCCTCATCCATCAGCCCGAATGCCTGTATGTCATAATGCCAGCCATCCCTGGTAAACACCGCTCCGTATTCCTGCCCTTCTTTATAGAAGACGACCTCTGTGCCGTTGACCGACGATGGTTCATCGTCATCCGCCGCGTGATGATAACATGATGGCATGCGTTCGGCTGTCTGTGAGAAAAACAGCAGGATGTTCTTTTTTTCATCATCCGGATTGCTGTATCCTGCGGCATAACCAAACAGTCTGTCTTCCTGCGGTGCGGTCAGCGTTCCATACAGGCCGTATGCATTCTGAAATTCCATATCCTCCGGAATCCGGATCCGGCAAAGCCGGTCAATAAACATGGCATCGGTCACTTCCGCCGCGCTGTACACAACATCAGCATTGGATGACTGCCCGGCCAGGCTGTTGAAAACAATGGTATCTTCTTCGATGGGATCTTCCGTACTGGCCGCGGTTTCGTTCACAGATGGTTCAGACGGCCGGGGAACGACAGCAGCCGTTTCCGGTGTCTTCTGCGTGAATAACAGCAGACAGGCCAGACCGGCACACGGAATCAGGACCGGCAGCGGACTACGGCGGCGTTTCTTCGCCAGAATCCTTTCCTTTTCCTCTTTACTCATCCTGATGCTGTGGCAGGCATCATAGATTTCATTCATCTTCAAACTCCTTTCCGTACGCGGCAATGAAGGCTTTCCGGCCCCGGTGCAGACGCATCTTCACCGCGGCTTCGGATATCCCCAGCATTTCCGCGATTTCCTTCAGCTGATAGCCTTCGCTGTAATGCAGCAGAAGGGCCTCTCTGTACCTGTAAGGAATTGTCTTCAATGTGTCCATGACATGCATACCTTCAGGCGCCATTGTCGGTATATCTTCCATGGTCAACGGGACAAAACGAAAACGTTTCCGCTGGATCATGCGGCATTCATTCACCATCACCCTGATCAGCCACCTTTTTTCGTGTTCTTCGCTTTCAAAAGACGGTGCCTTGGTCATGTATTTGTACAGGGTTTCCTGGATGGCATCTTCCGCATCACTGCGGTTCTGCGTAAAGGAAATCCCGATCCGGTACAGGTCATCACCATAGACATCCAGCAGATCTTCTGTCCTCATTGTGTCCTCCTTACATCAGTTATATGCCAGCCGTCCCTGAAAGGTAACAGGTTTCCGGGAAAAAATCCAAAGGACTTGATCCTCTGGATCTTTCAGCATCAGCAGCTGTGAATATGCTGCGGGTCAGAACCCTGCATCCTGATACAGTTTTTCCACCATCCGGATTGTCCGGACGGTTGTTTCCACCGGGGTTACAGGCGAAAACGAAAGCCCCTTCAAAATGCAGTCATTGTAGTGGGCAAGCTCATACCGGAGCTCATACTGACAAGGATAGGAAAGCGTTTCAG
>JAFWCP010000469.1 GCA_017536845.1 Solobacterium sp.
CGGAATTCAAGAAGAAGGACCTCGGAAACCTGATCGCGGCGGTCTTTGAGAAGTACAAGACCAACGGCACCAGCGACATCCTCGACTCCCTGAAGGATATGGGTTACCTGTATTCGACAGTAGCGGGCATGACCGTTGCCCTGTCCGACATCTCCGTCGCCCCGGGCAAGGACAAGATTGTCGCCGAAGGTATTGCCAATGCCGATGTGCTGAACAGGCTCAGAGACAGAGGCATGCTTACCCCGGTGGAGTGGGAAAGAAAGTTCTCCCTGCTGTGGGATAAGGTCAAGGACAATGTCGGTGATACGCTGATGAAGTCCCTGCCGCGTATGAACCCCATCAACATGATGGCGATCTCCGGTGCGCGAGGCAACAAGAACCACTTTACGCAGCTGGCCGGCATGCGCGGACTGATGTCCCGTCCGACCCAGTCCAAGTCGCGTAAGGAATACCAGCCGTCCATCATCGAAGTCCCGATCTACTCCTGCTTCCGTGAAGGCATGAGCGTGTCCGAGTTCTTTATCTCGACCCATGGCGTCCGTAAAGGCCTGACCGATACCGCCTTGAAGACAGCTGAATCAGGCTATCTGACAAGAAGACTGGTTGACGTTGCCCAGGAAGTCATCATCAACGAAGAAGACTGCGGCACAGACAAGGGCTATCTGGTCACTAAGCTGGTTGACGCGAAAAACAACTCCATGATTGAAAACCTGTTCGACAGAATCGTCGGCAGATATGTCCAGCGTGATGTTGTCAACCCGGTAACCAAGGAAGTCATCATCCCCGAGGATACATACGTCACCGAGGAAATGGCCAAGGCTGCCGTGGATGCAGGCGTTGAGCAGGTTTATATCCGCAATGTCTTTACCTGTGAATCCACCAACGGTATCTGCCGCAAGTGCTATGGCAAGAACATGGCTACCGGCAACCTGGTTGAACAGGGCGAAGCAGTCGGTATCATGGCGGCCCAGGCGATCGGCGAACCCGGTACCCAGCTGACCATGAGAAACTTCCACACCGGCGGCGTTGCGACCCAGTCCGGTGATATCACCCAGGGTCTGCCCCGTGTCGAAGAACTGTTTGAAGCACGTACCCCGAAGGGCGTCGCGGTCATCTCCAAGATCGACGGCGAAGTCCTCGAGATCAAGGAAAACGAATCGCATACCGGCCAGATCGTTACCGTTGTCAACGATAACGACCAGATTGAGCACAAGTGCGACCTGACCCAGGTCGTCAGAGCATGGATCAAGCCGGGCGTCAAGGTCAAGGCCGGTGAAAAGCTGACCGAAGGCCAGATTGCCCCGAAGGAACTGCTCGAAGTTGCGGGTGTGCGTGAAGTCCAGGAATACATCCTGAAGGAAGTCAAGAAGGTTTATACCTCCCAGAGCATCGATATCTCCGACAAGCATCTGGAAGTCATGATCAAGCAGATGCTGAAGAAGGTCATTGTCATCGAAGGCAACGATTCCGGACTCAGCGCCGGCCAGACACTGTCCCTTTCCAGGATGAACGCCATCAACGAAGAACTGCTGGATGCCGGCAAGCGTCCGGCCAAGTTCGGTCCGATCCTGCTTGGTATTTCCAAGTCTGCTGTTGAAACCGATTCCTTCCTGTCTGCCGCATCCTTCCAGGAAACAACAAGAGTCCTGACCGATGCTGCGGTAAGAGGCAAGGTCGACCATCTGGAAGGCCTGAAGGAAAACGTCATCATCGGCAAGCTGATCCCGGCAGGCACCGGCAGAGACTTCGAACGTGAGACATCTGTCCGCATCGAGGCAAAGGCTGCCGAACTCGTGGAAATCCGCGAAGAGAATGCCCGCAAGGTTGAAGAAGCCAACGCGGCCAAGCAGCTGCCTGAATCCATCACCGGCAAACAGGATGAGGATGACGATGATCTCGATGAGAAGAAGGTCGATGAACTGATCGACGAAACGGAAGACGATGAAATCGATGACCTAGAAGACGAAGATTTCGACGAAGAAGAGGATGAATTCTCTGAAGACGAAGAGACCGACGAAGACGATGAGGATGTCGATATCGTTGAAAGCTGATCAATGAAACAAAGGATTCCTGAAAACAAAAGGAATCCTTTTTTCATGGATGCTGAGGAAATCATGGCTTTTTTCCGACGTTCTCTTTTCTGTGACCAATGGCGATGATAAAATGCTGTGGTTATGGAGGAACTCGCGTATGTGCGGAATTGTAGGATACAACGGAAACAGGCAGGCAGCTCCGATTCTTCTGGACGGGCTTTCCAAACTCGAATACCGAGGCTATGACTCGGCCGGCATGGCCGTCAGGAACAATACGGCTGATGTGGAAATCGTCAAGGCCAAGGGCCGTCTGCGGGTCCTGGCGGAAAAGACAGACAACGGTCTGGCGATGATGGGCGACTGCGGGATCGGCCATACGAGATGGGCGACGCATGGCGAACCATCGGAAAATAACGCGCATCCGCATGCGTCGGATGACCGTAACGTCGTCGGCGTGCATAACGGCATCATTGAAAACTATCAGGAGCTTAAGGACAAGCTTTTAAGAAAGGGCTATCTCTTCTATTCCGCAACGGATACGGAAGTCGCCATCAAGCTGATCGACTACTATCAGAAGAAATACAGGCAGGGGCCGGTGGATTCGATTGCCCGGGCAATGACCAGGATCCGGGGCTCCTATGCCCTTGCGGTCATGTTCAAGGACTGCCCGAATGAAATCTACGTGGCCAGGAAAGACAGCCCGATGATCATCGGCGTCGGGGAAGGGGAAACCTTTATGGCTTCCGATGTGCCGGCCATCCTGAAGTATACAAGGGAAGTCTATTACATCGGCAACCAGCAGATTGCCAGGCTTTCAAAAGGCGAAGTGCACTTCTATGATATCGACCGTGAAGAGATCGAAATCGAGAAGAGCGAAATCAAGTGGGATGCTGAAGCGGCGGAAAAAGGCGGTTTTGAGCATTTCATGATCAAGGAGATCCACGAACAGCCCAAAGCTGTCCAGGATACCCTGAATTCGGTGATCAAGGATGACCGGATTGATCTGAGTGCCATCGGCATTGACGACGCATTGATCCAGAAGACAAGGCAGGTGCACATTGTTGCCTGCGGCTCCGCGTACCATGTCGGCATGGTCGGCCAGTATGTCTTTGAAGATCTGGCAAGGGTGCCGGTCAGGGTGGAACTGGCTTCGGAATACCGCTACCGCAACCCGATCCTGCA
>JAFWCP010000470.1 GCA_017536845.1 Solobacterium sp.
CAGGATATGTGGATTGTGGAATGCTGGCTTGAACATCCGGTCAGAGACCTTGACCAGACGTTTTCCTATCTGAGCGAGAAGGCCGTGGCGCCGGGCTGCCGGGTCATCGTCCCGCTGAACGCCCGCGAAGTCGTCGGGTTTGTGGAAAGCGCTGTTTTCACTGCGGAAAGCGAAGCAGAAATCAAGAAACGCCTTGGCTTTGCCTTAAAGCATGTCAGCGACGTGCTGGATGAAGAAAGCCTGCTGTCCGATGAGCTCCACGCTCTGGCGTTATGGATGCGACGGGAAACGCTGTCACCGGCGATTTCCTGTTTTTCGGCGATGCTGCCGGGGAAGGTCAAGCCCCGTACATCTCAGCAGAAGGCGGTTACCGAGCGCTGGGTGCGGGTTTCGGATGCTTCCGTGGACCTGACCCCGAAACAGCTGGAAGCCTATTCCTACGTGGCCGAAAAGGGGGCAGTGCGCTACAGTGACCTGCGCCGCCTGTATCCCCATATCGCCCGTAAGCTGATTGAAAACGGCGCTGTTGTCCAGGAAATCCGGGAAAAGACAGCGGTACAGCCGGAATTCCAGCCTGACGAGCCGGCAAAAGATCTGACCCCTGAACAGCAGCGGGTCATGGACGAAATCAACGGGTCGGAGGATGCTGTGTATCTGCTGCGCGGCGTGACCGGTTCGGGCAAGACGGAAATCTATCTCCAGCTTGCCGCGGCCCAGCTTGCCGCGGGCCGGCAGGTATTGTTCCTGGTGCCGGAAATCTCCCTGACGCCGCAGATGATCGAACGCGTGTCCCGGCGTTTCGGGTCCCGGCTTGCCGTCTATCACAGCGGCCTCAACGCCCAGCAGAAATACGAGCAGTACCGGCTGGTCAGCGCCGGCAGCGCGGCCATTGTCGTCGGTACCCGTTCGGCGGTTTTTCTGCCCTTTGAAAACCTTGGCTTGATCATCATTGATGAAGAACATGATGCTTCCTATAAGCAGGACTCCCAGCCCTGCTACCATTGCCGCGACATCGCCCTGTGGCGGGGCAGGTACCATTCCTGCAAGGTGGTCCTGGGTTCGGCGACGCCGTCCCTGGAATCCTACGCCAGGGCGGTGCGGCACGTCTATCATCTGGTCGAGCTGGAAACCCGCATCAACGGAACCATGCCGAAGATCTCGCTGGTGCCGATGCGCACTGCCCTGCGCCGCAATGAGTCGGCCGTGCTCTCCGACCTGCTGAAGGAAAAACTGCAGAAGACACTGGCCAACGGCGAACAGGCGATCCTGATGCTCAACCGCCGCGGCTACCACTCCGCCCTGCGCTGCCGCAGCTGCGACAGCCTGGTGATGTGCCCGCACTGCGACCTGGCCATGAGCTATCACAAGGACCAGAACCTGATGAAATGCCATACCTGCGGGGCTGTCATGAAGGTTCCTCGCATCTGCCCGTCCTGCAAGAGCACCAATCCCTTTACAACCCGTGGCTTTGGCACCCAGATGGCCGAAGAGGCCCTGCAGCAGGCGTTCCCGCAGGCAAGGATCCTGCGCATGGACGCCGATACCACCGCCGTCAAGGACGGCCACCGGAAGATCCTGAGTGCCTTTGCCAATAAGGAGGCGGACATCCTTCTGGGCACCCAGATGATCGCCAAAGGCCTGGATTATCCGGATGTCACGCTGGTCGGCGTCATCAACGGCGATGATGGCCTGGGCCGGCTGGACTACCGCAGCAGCGAAGTGACCTTCGACCTGCTCATGCAGGCATCCGGCCGCAGCGGCCGCGCCGACAGGGAAGGGGAGGTGGTCCTGCAGGTCTATGACCCCGGGCATTATGCCGTGCAGTGCGCCATCCGTCAGGATTACAAAGCCTTCTTTGTCAATGAAATGAATTTCCGCCATGCCGGCCAGTATCCGCCGTATTTCTATTTCATCTCGCTGACGGTTTCCGGCGTGAAGCAGGAGCACGTGGAGACGCTGGCTTCCGCCATCCGGAACGGGATCAGCGGCAGCTTCAAGGTGATCGGCGTCATCCAGCTGCTCAAGATCCGTGACCTTTACCGCAGCCGGGTCCTCTTGAAAGGAAGGGACCTTGATGAGATGAAACGGGCGGTGGAAGACTTCCTGAAGCACTGCAGCCTCAGCCTGAAGGGGCTGAAGATTGATGTCAGCCCGCTGACCCTGGATTAGGAAGGAGAAGGAAAAATGAATGAAAGAGAACTGATCGTGGATATCCTTTACCGGGTGATCCATAAAGGCGCCTATGCCTCCCTTCTGATGCGGGGCGTCAGCCACGAGAAGATGGGCATCGTTTCGGAAACGGTTTACGGCACCATACGCAACTTTGACCTGCTGGAAAGCCAATGGCGCTGCCTTGTGAAAAATGTCCGGAAACGGACGGCCGTCATCCTGGATTTCAGCGTCTACCAGCTGTTTTTCCTGGACCGGGTGCAGCCGTATACCGTGATCAACGAGGCGGTCTCCCTGGCGGAAAAAAGCGAGAAGAAGTTCGTCAATGCGGTATTGCGGCAGGTGCAGCGGCGCGGCCTGGTGATGCCGGAAGGCGACAGCGACGAGGAACTGGCGCTGCGGTATTCCCATCCCCTGTTCCTGGTGAAAATGTGGAAGGCCCAGTATGGAAGGGAACAGATGCTGAAGATCCTGGCAAGCGACCAGAGCCGGCCGGTTTCCTATGGCCGCATCAACCGTCTCAAGGCCGGAAAACAGAATCCGGATGGCCTGGAAATGGTCGGCGAGGATGCCTTTATCATGCGTGGCTCACCCGCCGCTTTGCCGGGCTTTGGGGAAGGGAAGCTGCTGGCCCAGGACCTGCATTCCCAGCAGGTTGTCCGCCTGCTTGCCCCTTTGCCGGGGGAAAGGATCCTTGACCTCTGTGCGGCGCCGGGCACCAAGACACAGCAGATGGCCGACCTGATGCACAACGAAGGCGAGATCATTGCCTGCGACCTGTATCCGGCCCGGGTGAAGCTGATTGAAGAACTGATGGAACGGACCGGCGTGACCATTGTTTCCGCCGCTGTCAATGACGGCACGGTTTTTCAGCCCGCTTTTGAAAACGGCTTTGACCGCGTCCTGCTGGATGCCCCGTGCTCCGGCCTGGGGGATCTGGCTCACAAGCCGGAAATCCGCCTGCATGTGAAGCCGGAAGACCTTGACGCCATCCAGGAAACGCAGCGTCAGCTGCTGGCCAATGCCGCCCGTTATGTCAGGCCGGGCGGGGTGCTGCTGTACAGCACCTGCACGCTGAACCGCAAGGAAAATGAAAAGCAGGGCGAATGGCTGGTGAAAAATGACCGCCGGTTTACGCTGCAGGAAGAAGTCACACTGTTTCCGGACAAGTGCGACGGCTTTTATGCGGCCCTGCTGAAAAAGGAATGAAAACGATACAGAATGTGATAGAATACTGCATATGCCGACGATTTATGATTTAAGTCTGAAACAGACAGAGCAGATGCTGGCCGGATACGGGCAGAAACCCTACCGGGCCAGGCAGCTGTATTCATGGTTATACCGCAAGCGGGCGGACTCGTTTGATGAAATGAGCGATCTGCCGGCTTCTTTAATCGTTTCCCTCAGGGAAGCGTATACGCTGATGCCGTTAAAGGAAATCCGCCGCCAAGTCGCCCGTGACCTGACGACAAAGTATCTTTTTGAAATGGAAGACGGCTCTTCCGTGGAAGCGGTCCTGATGCATTTCCATTTCGGCGACTCACTGTGCGTGTCGTCCCAGGTGGGCTGCAACATGGGCTGCACCTTCTGCGCATCCGGCCTGCTGAAGAAGCAGCGTGACCTGACGGCCGGCGAGATGACGGCCCAGGTGCTGTATGTGCAGAAGCTGCTCGATGAAACCGGCGGCCGGGTTGACAATATCGTCATCATGGGCACCGGCGAACCGTTTGACAATTATGACAACGTCATGCGCTTCTGCGAGATCATCAACTCCGACCTCGGCCTGGCCATCGGCGCCCGCCATATCACCATTTCCACCTGCGGCATCGTGCCCCGCATCCGCCAGTTCGCCCAGGGAAAGTACCAGTACAACCTGGCCGTCTCCCTGCATGCGCCGGATGACGACCTGCGCCGTAAGCTGATGCCGATTGATCAGGCGTATCCTCTGGACGTCCTGATGGACGCCCTGAAGGATTACAGTGTTGACAACCACCGCCGGCTGACTTTCGAGTACATCCTGCTGCACGATGTCAACGACACGGACGCCCATGCCAGACAGCTGGCGGACCTGATCCGCGGCATGAATGCATATGTCAACCTGATTCCCTACAACCAGGTGGACGAGAACGGCTACCGTTCCACAGATGAGAAACGGGCGCTTCATTTTTATGATGTGCTCATGAAGAACGGCGTGAAGGCGACCCTTCGCAGCCGTCATGGTGAAGATATAGACGCCGCCTGCGGACAGCTGCGGGCGAAACACGAAAAGGACAAAGGCAAGGTATGAAATTCTACGGAATCACGGACAAAGGTCTGGTCAGAAAGAACAATCAGGACAGCTACGTCATCGCCCGCAACGAAGACGATGACCTGCTGGCAATCGTCGCCGACGGCATCGGCGGCAATCTGGGCGGCGATGTCGCGTCCCGCATGGCGGTGGCGCATTTTTCCGGTGCCTTTGCGGATTCCAATGGTTTTACGGATGCGGCGACGGTCAAGGAATGGATCGAAGAAAACGTCCATCAGTGCAATGAGAAGATCTTCAATTACGGCCAGTCCCACGCCAAGATGAAGGGCATGGGCACGACCCTTTGCGCGGTGATGATCACCCGGGTCGGCCGTTTTGTCATCAATATCGGTGACTCCCGGGCCTATGCCTGGTTCCCCGACGGCCGTTTCCAGCAGCTGACGATTGACCATACCCTGGTCAATGACATGATCATGCACGGCCAGCTTTCCCGCGAGGAGGCGGTCGACTATCCGAAAAAGAACGTCCTGACCAACGCCCTGGGCGTCTGGAAGACGGTCCGCTGCGATATTGATACGCACCTGGAAAAGATTTCCGGCTTCATGCTGTGTTCGGACGGGCTGCATGGCTATGTTGATGACAATACGATACAGGACATTGTCCTCAACCATCGTTACGACCCGGCCCTGCGGGTGCGCAAGCTGATGAAGCAGGCCAAGGCGGCCGGCGGTTTTGACAATGTCACCGTGATCCTGATTGATCTTGAGGGGGATGGCCTTGTATGAGCAAAAAGAATGTCATTGCCAACCGGTATGAGGTCATTCAGCACATCGGCCAGGGCGGCATGGCGGATGTCTTCCGGGCTGTGGATACCATCCTCAACCGGGAAGTCGCCATCAAGATCCTGCGTTCGGACCTTTCCACCGATGCGGTAAGCATCCTGCGTTTTGAAAGGGAAGCACAGGCAGCGACGGCGCTTGCCCATCCCAATATTGTAGAAGTCTATGATGTAGGGGATTACAAAGGCCATCATTATATCGTCATGGAATATGTCCGCGGCCAGACCCTCAAGCAGGTCATACGCAACCGCGGGCCGCTTCTGATTGAAGAGGCGGTGGACATCATGATGCAGCTGTGCTCGGCCGTGGCCGAAGCGCACAGCCGCGGCATCGTCCACCGTGATATCAAGCCGCAGAATGTCATCATCAAGGCCGACGGAATGATCAAGA
>JAFWCP010000471.1 GCA_017536845.1 Solobacterium sp.
GGCGGGTAGTTTTCTGTGATATGGCCGGCAGCCGAAATCATGTCGAATTCCTTTTCCGTACCGCCCTCAGGCAGGTACGCCCCCATCAGCATCGTTGTCAGATCCGGCGTCTTGCTTTTCGCAATTTTAAAGGCGCCGCAGTTTAAGGCAATGGCCTTGAACGCAAAATCCTTCGGCAGTCTGTAGCCGCAGGTTTTTGCATAGTCCGGATTGGTAAGAGCCGCCGCAAACAGCGAAAGCATGTGTGCTCCGGCGCTGTCGCCGACGCCGAATACATTGTCCATGTCCAGGCCGTATTCATCCGCGTTGGCAATCATCCATTCACAGACCTTCACCGTGTCCTCAAAGGAAGACGGATATTTGTGTTCCGGGGCCAGGCGGTAGGAATAGTTCACAACCGCAAAGCCTCTTTCCGCCAGGGACATGCAGTACCACTGGTAGACATCCTTGTCGCCATAGACCCAGGCACCGCCGTGGATGCTCAAGATGACCGGCAGCTTCCCCTTCCCTGTTTTCGGCCGGTATACATCCAGCAGGTTGTATACCGGATCCTTGGTATCGTAGGCAATGTCGTCAAAGCGCAGGATACCGGCCGGAGTGGCCAGGCCTTCGTCTCTGATCTTGTCGCCTTCGCCGAACTGCTTTCTGATTGTCAATGCCATGTCTGTCATACTTGTTTTTCTCCTTGTCTTATATTTCTGGTTTTCAACTCGTGCCGGATTGTATTCAGCACACGTTTTTTATCTTTTGACCATAACGGGGCCAGCAGTTTTGCCGGGCTGCCGTCGCCGGAAAGCCGGTGGATGACGATATCGCTGCGCAGCTCTTTGATGCAGGCGCAGATGATATCGGCATATTCCTGAAGGCTCAGTACATGGAAGTCTTCCGGATGAAGAAGATACGCCTTGCCCAGGTCGCTGTCGGCAAGATAATGCAGCAGCTGCAGCTTGACCCCATCCACCGGCAGGCTGCTGAGATGGCGGATCGTTGCCAGCATCATTTCCTTGTCTTCATGGGGAAGGCCGATGATCACATGGACGATCACTTCGATGCCGGCTTCATGCAGTTCCTTCACCGCTTCATCAAAGACCTTCAGAGGATAGCCCCGGCGGATATACGCCGCTGTTTCTTCGTGCATGCTCTGCAGGCCAAGTTCAGTCCAGATCAGCTTGTCGGGATACTCCTGCTTCAGCTTCTTCAGCAGGTCCATGACATCCTTGCCAAGGCAGTCGGGCCTTGTCGCAATCGAAATGCCGGCAAACAGGTCATTGTCAAGAGCGGCCCGGTACAGCCGGGCAAGTCTTTCCGGGCGGTCATAGGTATTGGTAAAGGCCTGGAAATAGGCGATGTAATCCCCTTCTTCAGCATCCTGATGGTTATAGACCAGATCTTCTTTGCGCAGTTTCTGCCCGTCAAAGCGGATGGCAAATTCGCCGGATCCTCGGCCGGAACAGAAGATGCAGCCGCCTGTGCCGCAGGTGCCGTCGCGGTTAGGACAGGTCATGCCGGCATCCAGGGCCACCTTGTACAGCCTGCGGCCGTATCGGTTTTTACATGCTTCGGAAAAGCTCAGATATCGTTCCATGGCTTATCTGCCCTTGCGGTAATGGTACATGACGATGCCGGCAGCCACGGCGACATTGAGCGATTCAAAACCATCCATCTCAATCCGCAGATATCCGTCCGAAGCTTCCTGCACCGCCTTAGAGACGCCCTGGCCTTCATTGCCGAAGACAAAGGCGAGCTTTTCACCGCTGATTTCCGACATGGTCTGTGATTCTTCCAGCCTTGTTGCAATGACCCGGAAGCCTTTTTCCTTCAGGCCGGCAATCGCTGTATGAAGGTCGGTGCGGACAATGGGCAGATGGAAGAGCGCTCCCTGGGTGGAGCGAACTGTTTTTTCGTTATACATGTCACAGCAGTCAGGGGACAGGATGACCCCGGAAAAGCCGAAGGAGACCGCCGTTCGGATCATTGTGCCAAGGTTGCCGGGATCCTGGACACCATCGAGCAGGATGACTCTGTTTCCCGTTTTGATATCTGCAGGGAACATCCGGCAGACGGCAATCAGGTGGACGTCTGATATATTGGCGGAAAGCTTTTTCATCACGGCTTCCGTCACTTCAATGGTCGGCTCGAAGGCAAACGGGGAAACGGTATCGGTCAGGATGACTTCCACGGCTTCGGCGGCCAATGCTTCTTTGATCAGGTGTTCGCCTTCGACCAGGAAAAGCCCTTCGCGGTCACGGTATTTCTTCTGATGCAGGGAAGCCCATTTTTTGATTCTGCTGTTGGTTGTTGATAGTATCTTTTCCATGTCAATATTATATAGTTAACGGCGCAAAAGAAAAAGTGTTCTGCCTCAGAACACTTTTATCAGGTTAAATCAGATACCTCTGCTTCTCGGCAGCATTGCCGCGCCGACAATGCCCGGCTCTTCCAGGCCGGCAACGACAAACGGTGTGTCGTGGACGGCTGTGTGGGACATTGCCTTGTAGTTTTCAATGACGCCCGGCAGCAGTTTGTCAGCCGACTTCATCATGCCGCCGCCGATAATGAACATGTCAGGGTCGCAGACACAGGCGATGGTCGCAAACAGCTGGCCAAGATCCTTCTTCATGCCGTCGATGATTTCCTTTGCCTTTTCATTTCCTGCATCAGCAAGGTCAAAGACGTTGCCGGCATGCTTGATGTCTTCTTCCGGAAGGGCTTCCTTGCCTTTTCTTGAGATGGCTGTGCCGCTGGCTTCGTTTTCAATCGCACCGATGTTCAGATAGTTGATCTTCTCTCTGTTTCTGTCGATGATGATGTTGGCAATTTCGCCGCCGAAGCCGTGCTTGCCGGAAACGGTCTTGCCGTCTACGACGAGGACGCCGCCGATGCCGGTGGAAATGGTGACATAGAATACTGTAGATAAGCCCTTGCCGGCGCCTACCACTGCTTCAGCCAGGCCGGCAACGTTGGCATCGTTGTCAAGGAATGCGGGCATGCCGAATTCCTTTGTCAGTTCATCCGCCAGAGGATAGCCGGAGAAGCCGGGCAGCTTGGTCGAAAGAACCATGGCGCCTGCCTTGGTATCAACAGGACCCGGAACGCCGACGCCGATGCCGGAGCATTCTTTCCAGTTCGGGATTTCGCGGATCATTTCCTTGATGTTGGCCATTACCTTTGCCGGGCCTTCCTGACCATAGGAAGGTCCTTTCACCTGTGAAATAACTTTGCCGTCTTCCGAAATCTTCGCTACGCGAACATTCGTACCGCCGAGGTCAATTCCAATGTAAGTTTTCATGAATTTTATCTCCTTAAATAGCTGTAAATTATTATACAACGTTTCTGCTGTTTATTTCTTACTCAAATCAGGAAACATCACAAAAAAGGCTCTGTTTCTAAGAGCCTGCGTATTGTCTTTGCCGCATCAGTTCAAAACCGATGGCCGCTGCCGCACCGGCCGCGTTGAGGGCGTTGCGGAAATCATTCGCATAGGGAATATAGATATTCTGATCCATTTCCTTAAGCACCGCTGCCGATAAGCCGCGCATCTCGCCGCCGATGCCGATCAGCACCGGCCTTGAAAAGTCGGCTTCAAAGTATGGGATGGCATCCCTTCGCATTGCGGCATAGGCATACAGCCCTCTTTGCCGGCATTGCCGCACAGCTGCCGGCATGTCAGAGCAGAGGACGACGTTGATCCATTCCGAAGCGCCGGCACTTGCCTTCAGGATGGTGGCTTCAGCGGATGTCCAGTCCCGCTGCCTCAGCAGAACGCCGCTGCAGCCGGCACTGTACAGTGACCTCAGCATGTATCCCAGATTAAACGGGTCTTCCACGCCTTCTATACAGACGAGAAAGGAGTTTTCCTCAAAACAGTCTTCAATGTCCTGATATCCCCTGCTTTCAGCCACGGCAACCAGGCCGCCATGGGTTCTGCCCTGGGCCATGTCATCAATGACCTGCCGCTCGGGACGAATGATCTCAATGCCTTTGTCTTCGGCCCGGTGCAGGATGTACATGGAATCCTTATCATGCTTGTCTTTGGCGATATACAGCTTTTCCACCTTCCGCCGGCCGGCCATGATGGCAGCCTTGACGCTGACATTTCCTTCCAGTATCATACCTTCCTCCTGATGATGTCCTCGGGGCTGACTGCCAGCATGCAGGGAACGGTCAGAAGGTCCATCGGATGGTTGGAAACCATCACCCTCTCCCCTTCCTGATTTTTCATATCCGTCAATACAAGTGGCACCGTCCCGTGCGGGGTCAGCACCTCAGCTGTCTGCCCGTCTTCAAAATAGTTCCTTGTTTCCATGAGCAGCGTCTTTTCGTTTTCATTCCATGATACCACCTTGCCAAGGAAGTCGTGTTTGACGTGGTCATTGGAATTGGCATGGTAGATCAATGAATCCAGCTCACCCTTTTCATGGTAGAAGCCGCCCCATACCTCGCGGTTTTCGCCTTTCAGAATTTCTTTGCGGAAGATGCTGATTTCATCCTCACTTAAAGCATGGTCACAGGCCGCGTCGATCATGCGCCGGTAGGCGCAGACAACGCTTGCCACATAGTATTCCGTCTTCATGCGGCCTTCGATCTTGAAGGAACTGACGCCCGCTTCAATCAGCTCGGGAATGGCTTCAGCGGCACAGAGATCCTTGGATCCGGCCGTGAACAACAGCTTAGGATTGACCTGTTCATTGTTTTCAAACAGACGGTACTGCCAGCGGCAGCTCTGGGCACAGCCGCCCCGGTTGGCGTCGCGCAGCGTCATCCGGTTGCTTAACGTACAGCGGCCGGAATAATTGACGCACATGCCGCCATGGATGAACGCTTCCGTTTCTACCGGACAGGCCTTAACGATTGCCATTACTTCTTCCATCGTGCACTCCCGGGCCAGAACGACACGGTCGATGCCAAGTGTTTCATGAAGGAAAACAGCCGCTTCGGCATTGGTGATAGACATCTGCGTGGAACAATGGACTTCGAGGTTCGGCGCATATGTACGGGCCGTCTTCATGACTGCCGGAGATGCGCAGATGACAGCCTTGACGCCGATCTTTTCCAGGGTCTTAAGGTATTCCTTCAGCCCCTCAAAATCTTCTTCATGCAGGATCATGTTTACAGTGACATGGATGACAGCA
>JAFWCP010000472.1 GCA_017536845.1 Solobacterium sp.
GAAGAAAACGATGGTTCAGGATATCTTGCTCAGGCTTCTTTTTCGTGAAATTGCCTGAGACTTACGAACAGGCTCTGAAATCATGTATAATAAAGCCATCTTACGGGAGGATCGCATTATGATCAAACGCTATCATGTTTTTGTGGACGGGCAGATCCAGGGGGTCGGCTTCCGCGGCTTTGTCATGCTGCAGGCAAATAAGAGAAAACTGACCGGCTCGGTCAAGAACCTGACCAACGGCCTGGTGGAAATCTTTGTGCAGGGTGAAGAAGAACAGATTGACGAATTCCTCGCCGCCGTGGAAAAAGGCGACGGGCGTTTCATCAAAGTGACCAATATCTCCGTCAAGCAGACAGAAGTCAAGCCCGGCGAGAAGAAGTTCGGCTACGGCTGGTGACAGCATATGGAAAAGAAAAAAGCGGGAAACCGCTTTTTTATCGTATATCCTCCGGTGTCGTGATCTTGTAGTTGTCATAGCTGCCTTCCACCGCGATGACCGGGGTATTGCCATAGCGTTCCACCAGCGAACAGTCATCCGTGCCAAGATACCCTTCTGCTTCCGCCTTTGCCATGCATTCCCTCAACAGTTCCGTTTTAAATGCCTGGGGGGTCTGGGCAGCCAGCAGGGTGCTGCGCTCATAGGTCTCTATGACCCGGCCGTTTTCAACGTGCTTGACGGTATCCTTGCAGGGCACCCCCAGCAAGGCGGCGTCATGCGTTTCCAGTGCTTCCTTCAGCCGGTCCAGGCAGTCTTTCGAGAGGAAAGGACGGGCCCCGTCATGAACCATGACATAGGGTGAAATCACCGCGTCCAGGCCATTGCGCACCGATGCCTGCCGGCTGTCTCCCCCTTCCGCCAGGACAAGCTTTCCTTCCGGCGTATCATCGATCTTTTCACGGTAGAGGTCGCTGTCGGTGACGACGACAATCTCTTCGCAGTCCGGGTCGTTTTCAAAAACGGAAACGGTGGTTTCAAGGATGGTCCTTCCATCCTTCAGTCTGGCGTAGACCTTGTTGAAGCCAAGGCCCATCCGGCTGCCGCTTCCCGCAGCAACGATTACAACGGCATATTTCATAGTCTGATTCCTTTCTTCCCTGTTTTCAGGGTATAATCCTTCCGATAAAGGAGGTTGCAAGATGTCTTTTGCAGGTCTGATATTTGATTTCAACGGTACGATGTTCTTTGATACGCCCTATCACGTAGAAGCCTTTGACAAACTGTCCATGGAGATCTGCGGGAAGCATGTCACCCTGGAGATGATGGAATCCGTCTTTGCCGGCAAGCCCAACGTGGAGATTTTCAAAATCATGAGCGAAGGCCGTTTTTCCCTTGAAGAATGTGAAGCATATTCGCGGCGCAAGGAAGCCATGTACCGGGAGGCGGTCAGGCGTGACAATCCTTCCCTGGCCCCCGGCCTTTGCGGATTCTTTGATTACCTGAAGGGAAAAGGCATTCCCTTTACCATAGCTTCCGCCTCGATCATCGAAAACATCACCTTCTTCCGGGAAATCTTCCATCTGGATCAGTGGATCAATCCTGATGCCATTGTCTATGACGATGGTTCCTACAAGGATAAGGTGCAGATGTTCCTGGACGCCAAAGCGAGGCTGAACGTTGAAGGCAGTATGCTTGTCTTTGAAGATTCGCTGTCCGGCATTGACTGTTCGTACAAGGCCGGCATGCAGGCGGTGATCATCGACCGGCCGGTGCTGCGGCCGTATTACGACCGCTATCCCCATATCCTTGCCTTCATTGATGATTACCGGGATTTTATTCCGCAATTCGAAAAACTCAACCGCTGAAGACGCCCTTTTCCGCCAGGAAGGCGTTCATCAGGTCGATTTTCCCCTTCAGCTCACGGGCGCTCATCCTGAGGGCGCCATGGGCGAAGGCGGCATTCTGCACCAGCCCGTCAGAAGTCGCGACGGTGATGTTATAGCGTTTCCGCATGTCGAAGGTCGCCTTTTCAATGTAGGCATCGGCGGTGACGTCAGCCTTGGTATAGACGACCATCATGTTGCCCCTGGTAAAGACAGACCCCTGGTTGTCCTTGACGCGGTAGCCGTCAAAGACAAGGATCGTAAGATCCCCCGTATACCCCTGGTAGTTGAAGATCAGGTCGGTCAGCCTTTCCCTTGCCGTCTGGATATCCACTCTGGCCAGTTCGGCAAATTCCTCCCAGGCATAGATCATATTGTAGCCATCCACGATAAGACACGGCGGCAGATGTCTGATTTCCACCGGTTTTTCTTTCTTGATGACCGGTTTTTCTTTGACCTTTTTGTGCTCGTTGCGGTTGCGGGAACCGGCCGATGCGACAAGGTCGAGCAGGTTGTCTTCAGCCACCGTATACGAGACCCGTTTGTAGGATCCCCCGGAAGCGCCTTTGTAAATATCAATATGCAGGTTGTCTTCCACTTCATACCAGGGCACGTAATAGCCGGCGCCATGGGCACAGAACACCGAGCCGGTGGGATTGCGCAGGTCTGCTTCCGGGTCATACATTGTCTCTTCGACGATCTTTTCGGCCTCGGTGCAGACATCATAGCCTTCCGGCTGCACCTGGAAGCGGCCCCTGCCCTTGGTATAGGCGGTGACGTCGTTCTGATAGTGCATCAAGAGGCGCAAAGGCCCTTTGCCGGTGATCTTCATGGAACTGCCGAGGTCCTGGGTTTCCATCGTACAGCCGAAGGTCTCCAGTTCAAAAAGCGCTCTTGACAACGAAGCCGAAGGGATGATGAGTTCATAGCTGCACCAGGGCTCCAGCAGGACGCATTCCGCCTTCAT
Organism: Solobacterium sp.; assembly: GCA_017536845.1. The sequence goes on from JAFWCP010000472.1 coordinate 2,789, forward strand.
CAGCCCCTGGCGCACGGCCCGCTGGGATGCCTGGTAGAAGTCGCCGCCTTCGGTATGCTTGTTCGAGCCCTTGCCGGCGGTTAATATAATCTTCACATCGGTAAGCGGTGCCCCGGTCAGCACGCCGCGGTGGCGTTTGCGGGACAAGGCGGACAGGATGGATTTCTGGAAGTGCATGGGCAGGTAATCA
>JAFWCP010000473.1 GCA_017536845.1 Solobacterium sp.
ACAGCCTTGCCAGATCCAGCAGCACCACCCTTGCGGACTGCAGCGCTTCAGCAACAATCACATCAGCGTTATGTTTCGCCGTATCTATAATATCGTTTGCTTCCCGCAGAGAAAGCCGCGCGATATCCTCGGCCGCCTGGGCCCGGGCTTCATCCCTCTGCATCAGAGTGACATAACGGGCCCGCAGATCATCGAACTGCCGGGTTGTCTCGAGAAGCTGCTGCTGATACAGCTGCATACGGTTCTCGAGCTGGTCGATCTGTGCGGCATATCTTTCAATTGCGTCATCAACCGCAAAACGGTCATATCCGCTTTTCATAATCCGGAATGTCGGTCTGGATGCTGTCATAGTATGCTCCCCTTACATATACTGGCGAAAGACGCCGACGATGCGGTCGCTTTTCGTTTTGTGATCGTTCCCCATATAAACATATCTGCCATAGCCGCGGACCGAGATGACCGTATTCTCATCAACACGGTAATCCGGCATCTCGCAGACCTCATGATTGACAGAAATCAATGATTCGCGGATCATCTGCTTCGCCGCGCTGCGGGAAACATGCGTGATGCCGCTGACAACCGCGTCAAGCCTGTCACTGGCAATGACGGACTGGAATTCACGGAACCGGAACTGCTGCACCGGCCTTTCATCCGTTTTTTCCAGCGTAATACTCAGCTGGTTGATCCTGGTCAGATGGTCAATCAGGAAATCGGCCATCTTCCCGGAAGTATACAGGATCAGCCTGTCTTCTTCAATCCAGAAATCACCGAAGGCGCTTCTTTCGATGGAAAGATGCATGAGTGCCCCCAGCACGTCGCGATGGCTGATCCTGCGGAACCGCTGGTCCAGCCTCGCCGTCAGGCAGACGATGTCAGCCTGCGGGTTTTCCTCATAGCCGAAGACAACCTTCTGCTTCCGTGCGTCCGGATACCCGCCGTCATAAACCGTGTGTTCATCAGGCGGAAACAGTCGGCGCACAGCTACTGTCTCGTGCTCGTCCAGAAAATCCGAACACAGCGTTGTATGCCAGCGCCCGGCGTTTTCTTTCAGGTCATGCAGATGCGCTGACAGCGCATCCGGATGCTCATTCGTCTTCGCTTTCGAGTTTGATTTCACCATTAATCGTAATGGTATTCGGAGCGCAGAGGATGACGTTGTGGCCGATCTTCTGGATCGTGCCGTCAAGCGCAAATACAACACCTGTCAGGAAATCGATCGTGCGCTGTGCAAAATCTCTCTGCAGTCTGTGAAGATTTACGACACATGCTCTTCTTTCCTTCAGATGCTTGGCAATTTCTTCAGCTTCTTCAAAGCTTCTCGGTTCAAACAGAACCATCTGCGTATTGGAAGGAATTGTGTTCACTCTGGTATGCTTCTCTTCGTATGTGCTCACGGGTTTTGCCTCACTTTCTGTATATCTCTGTTCCTGCACCTGTTCAATTTCATCAGTCATTTCATCATCTTCATCGCTCTCTTCAATGGGCGCAATAAAGTTTTTGAACTTTTCAAAAGCCATGATCGAACCTCCATAAAGTGTAGTAATTATACCATTCTGCATTTTGCAAAGCAATGTAAAAAGATCGCCATTTCATGAAAATGTTTGGATTTCCAACTTCGCTCTTTCCTGCTTTCATTTCCTTTTCAAAGGACGGCAAAGGACGGGAGAAATTCCCGTCCCTGCCGTTCATTCAACTGTTCTGTGGACTATCTGAGAAAGACCGTCATCAGCCAGATGACGACAAAGTAGACGATGCCGTACACTGCAGCCAGCACCAGTGCCGCCTTCATGGCGCCAAGGATGAACCATACCTTCTGCCCTGAAGTCAGCTCCTGCCTTGTTTCCCAGTTACTGTTTTCACTGCCGCCTTCTTCATATCCTTCAGGATAAAAGACGGCATCGTTTTCTTCGGTGTTTCGCTCACTGGTCATAGAGATGGCAGACCACGAAGTGGTCCGGTTCCATTTCCTTCATGACCGGTGCAATGTTCTTGCAGCACTCCATGCAGCGCGAGCATCTGGTGTGGAACTTGCAGCCGCTGGGCGGGTTGGCCGGGGAAGGAATCGATCCTTCCAGGACAATCCGGTTCATCTTCGCGTCCGGATCGGGAATCGGGATCGCTGAGAGCAGGGCCTGGGTATACGGATGCAGCGGGTTGTTGAAGATCCTGTCTGTGGGGCCGTATTCGACCAGGTTGCCCAGGTACATGACGCCGACCGTATCCGAGATATGCTCGACGACGGAAAGGTCATGGGAGATGAACAGGTAGGTCAGGTTATGCTTCTTCTGAAGATCCTTCAGCAGGTTGATGATCTGCGCCTGGATGGAAACGTCCAGGGCCGATACCGGTTCGTCGCAGACGACGAACTCAGGGTTGAGGGCAAGCGCTCTGGCGATGCAGATACGCTGGCGCTGGCCGCCCGAGAATTCATGCGGGTAACGGTCTTTCTGGAAGGACTGCAGGCCGCATTCGTCCATGATCTTGTCAATATAGTCATCAAATTCCGCCTTGGGGACAATGTTGTGCTCTCTGACCGCTTCACCGATGATTTCACCGACCGGCATACGCGGCTGCAGAGAGGAGAACGGGTCCTGGAAGATAATCTGCATTTCCGTGCGCTTTTCGCGCATTTCCTTGGCGGTAAAGTCATAGACCTCCTTGCCGTTGAACAGCACCTGGCCGCCGGTTTTTTCACCCGCCAGGCGCAGGATGGTACGGCCGGTTGTTGTCTTGCCGCAGCTGGACTCGCCGACCAGACCCATCGTCGTGCCGCGTCTCAGGTTGAAGGTGATGCCGTCAACCGCCTTGACATAGCCGACTGTCTTCTGCAGCATGCCGCCCTTGATCGGGAAGTATTTCTTCAGGTTGTTGACCTGCAGGATATACTGGTCATCCGGGATGACAGGAACAGTATCAAGATCAAATTCATTTACCTTTGCCATGATCATTCCTCCTCCTTGGCATCGTCATAGTATCTGTAGCAGGCAACCTTGTGGGTATCGCTCAGGCTGACCAGATCCGGATAGGCACCATTGCAGCGGGCAACGCACTTTTCGCATCTGTCCTTGAAATAGCAGTAGTTGGGCATGTTGATGGGATTGGGAACCTTGCCCGGGATGGAATACAGCTTGTCGACCTTCTTGCCGACAACCGGTTTGGATTCCATCAGGCCGATCGTATACGGATGGCTGGGATGATGGAAGATATCCGAAGCGGTCCCCTTCTCGATGACTCTGCCGGCATACATGACGACAACGTAGTCAGCCATTTCCGCGATGACGCCAAGGTCATGGGTGATGAACATGATCGAAGAGTTGATCTTGTCCTTCAGGTTGCGCAGCAGGTCGAGGATCTGCGCCTGGATGGTGACATCCAGGGCCGTTGTCGGCTCATCAGCGATGATGACCTTCGGGTTGCAGGCCAGGGCCATGGCGATCATGACACGCTGGCGCATGCCGCCGGAAAGCTCATGGGGATACATATGGTAGACGCCTTCACTGTTGGCAATGCCGACGAGCTCCAGCATCTCAATGGTACGGGCCTTGACTTCTTCTTCGGATTTGCCGGCCGCATCATGCAGCATGATGACTTCGTTGATCTGGTCACCGATCGTGAAGACCGGGTTCAGCGCTGTCATCGGCTCCTGGAAAATCATCGAGACAAAGTTGCCGCGCAGATGCTGCATGACAACATCCGGTGCCTTGGTCACATCATAGGCCTTGTCGCCCAGGTTCAGCCGGATCGCGCCTTCTACGGTCTGGCCCTGAGGCCTCTGCAGCAGACGCATGAATGACAGCGAAGTGACGGATTTGCCGCAGCCGGACTCGCCGACTACGCCGACGGTCTTGCCCTGCGGGACATCGAAGGTAACGCCGTCAACAGCCTTGACCACACCGGCATCCGTGAAGAAGTAGGTGTGCAGGTTGTCAAACTCAACCGCGTTATTGGGATCGCGCATCTCGGTGAGGTACTCGCTCTCAGGCACATTCTTCCGCTTGTTTCTCTTTTCGTATTCGTTGGTGATCTTACGGTTTTCTCTGGCGATCTTTCTCGCTTCCGAAGCGGAAAGATAGCCGACACCTTTCTTTTTCGCCATGATTCTTTCCCCTTTCTTATCTCTTCATCTTCGGGTCGAACGCGTCACGCAGGCCGTCACCGACAAGGTTGAATGCCAGAACGGTCGCAAGCAGCAGGACGCCGGCCGGAATCCAGATGAACCAGA
>JAFWCP010000474.1 GCA_017536845.1 Solobacterium sp.
AGTCTTCTTCCCGTGACCTGACTTCCACCAGCTTCCAGCCGGCTGTTTCGGCGAATACCTTGTATTCCGGGAAGTAGGGCGTAAAGACGATGACTTCATCACCCGGGGTGAACAGGGCGGTCAGGATGATTTTCAAAGAAGCGGCAGCGCCGCATGTCATATAGAGGTCTTCCTTTTTATAGTGAGTGCAGAAGCGTCTGTTGAGATCGTCGGCTACGGCCTTGCGGCAGGCAGCATCGCCCTGGGCCGATGTATAGCCGTGAACGTACATATCGTCCTTTGTCGCCAGCAGTTCCTGAATGGTCTGGTTGACTTCGGGCGGGGCGGCCACGTTGGGATTGCCCAGCGAGAAGTCGTATACATTTTCCGCGCCGATTTCCGCTTTGCGCTGCAGGCCGAATTCAAACAGGTCACGGATGACGGAACGATTCTGTCCGTACTTCTTCATCGTCTGATTGATCATACTTCTGTCTGTTTCTCCTTTTCCTTTAATCGCTGAAAGGTAATTTCAATGCCGCTGTCAGGGTTGCCAAGCAGGCGGTTGACGCGGCTGATCGTCGTGGTTGAAGCCTGGGTGATCTCAGAAATGTCCTTGTAGGTTTTTCCTTTATGCAGAAGGTCTGCAACCTGGTAGCGCTGCGAGATGGACAGCAGCTCATTCGGCGTGCACAGATCCGCAAAAAGCTTACGGCATTCGTCGACCGTCTCAAGACAGAGGACTGCCTCGTAAAACGCGGCAACAGCTTCTGAGTTAAGATCCTTTTTCATATTCCTCCCTTATTGCCATGTCAAAATGGCTGTGAACAGGAAATAGTTTAGTACGCTAAAGCGCTAAATACAAACACTATTTTCGAAAAAAAACCACTGAGCTTCAGATTGTCCTTCCCGCGGATCGGCAAACCTGTATCCTGCCTGCTGCGAAAGCAAAGAACCTTCAGATGAATAACAGTCATCAAATACAGCCTGGACCACACAATCATGTTTCATTTCCATACGCGGATATCTTCCGGAAAAGGTGAAAGAGGCGGATATTCAATGCAATGACTATGTACAGACAAAGAAGCTGTCACATCAGCCGACTTCAGAAATCAATGAAATCAGGATTTCCGGACATGGATATCGTTTTTTTTTGAATTTTTTTGAAATTTCCTCTTGCAATCGTCGGCACTCTGATGTAAGCTTTAACGCGTCAACGCTTTAGTGCGATAGAGTGTTGCTCAACAGATTTGAAAGGGGATACCACTATGTTTATCAAGATTCTTATGCTCGTTATCTTTTTCGCCGTCATGATTGCCGTCGGTCTCTACTGCCGGGCAAACTCAACCGATGTCAACGGATTCGTTTTAGGGGGACGTTCTGTCGGACCTTGGCTGACTGCATTCGCTTACGGCACTTCTTACTTTTCCGCAGTTATTTTTGTAGGCTATGCCGGCCAGTTCGGCTGGAAGTACGGCATTGCCTCGACATGGATCGGTATCGGCAACGCTCTGATCGGCTCACTGTTAGCATGGGTGATCCTGGGCAGAAGAACCAGAATCATGACCCAGCATCTTGATTCCCGCACCATGCCGCAGTTCTTTGAACAGCGCTTCGGATCTACCGCTCTTAAGATTGCGGCTTCCGTGATTACATTCATATTCCTGATTCCTTACACAGCTTCGCTTTACAATGGCCTGTCGCGTCTGTTCGGCATGGCGTTCAATATTGATTACTCTGTCTGCGTCATCGTCATGGCCATCCTGACCGGCATCTACGTCATTGCCGGCGGCTACATGGCAACTGCCATCAATGACTTCATCCAGGGCATCATCATGCTGTTCGGCATCGTCGCCGTCGTCGGCGCCGTATTAAGCTCCAAAGGCGGCTTCCTGGCAGCACTGGACGGCCTGGGTCATGTTGTGGATGAAAGTATTTCCACCACGCCGGGTGCGTTCAATTCCTTCTTCGGACCGGATCCGCTCAACCTGCTGGGCGTTGTCATCCTGACTTCGCTTGGTACCTGGGGCCTGCCGCAGATGGTGCAGAAGTTCTATGCCATCAAGTCTGAAAAGTCCATTTCCACCGGTACGACCGTCTCGACATTCTTTGCCTTCATCGTCGCCGTCGTCGGCGCCGTATTAAGCTCCAAAGGCGGCTTCCTGGCAGCACTGG